>NZ_JAUBRM010000029.1:0-76945 GCF_036701905.1 Microcoleus sp. MON2_D5 | reverse complement strand
ATGCACCTTACTTGCTCTCCATTTTTGGACACCATACCTAATTTACCACTATTTGAGCCTTAACTGAACCGTATTGATGTATGGAGTGCCTGAAGGATGGTCGGGAATAGAAGCTTTGGATGAAAAGTAGTGATACAGATATATTGTATGTGAACATCGGCAGGGATATGGCAATGCCTTGTCCGGCGCGGGGAGTAGGACACGGAAATGCCGTGTCCGTATGGTTCGCTTTGACTTTTAATAATTTGCTATAAGATTAAGGATTGTAGAAACTAGATCGGGTCTTCCTTGCGTAAGTTGTGTTTAAGTACAAAATGGTTTATAATCTTTACCAGCGCTCAGCCTTCGCTCCAAGTATTAACTGGGTTTTTCAACCTAAATTAATGTTATGTCCACTCTTTCTCTCAAGCACTTAGTGGCAAAACTTTCAAGAAAAGCAACGCTGCAAACCGTACTCATAGTTCCGTTTGTCTTGCAAGTATTTGCAGCGGTGGGTATTGTGGGGTATTTATCATTTAGGAACTCTCAAAGAGCAGTAAATGACCTTGCGGATCAGTTGATGGGCGAGGTGAGCAATCGCATCGAGCAAAATTTGAGAACTTATCTGCAAACTCCGCACCAAATCAATCAAAGCAAGCTGGATGCAGTGAAACTGGGGTTTGTGAACATGAAAGACTTGTCAGCTTGGGAAAAATATCTGTGGCGGCAAGTGCAATTATATCCTTATATCAATTTTACGTCGATCGCTAATCAAGATGGAGAATATCGCACTGGCGAAAAGATGTCTAACGGCACTTTATTGATTAACGCATCGGGCCCGTCTACAAATTTTGATTTTTATTCTTACAATACTAATGATACGGGCGATCGCACTACAGTAGCCGCCTCCGTTAAAAACTTCGACATCCGACAGCACCCTTCCTACGCTTATGCGGCTCTAGCAATCAAACCAACTTGGAGTTCAGTTTATATATCCTTCCTAGAACCCACATTGATTCTCAGCGCGCTGCAACCAGTTTACAACAGCCAGAAACAGCTAGAAGGAGTATTAATTGCTGCCTTGCGTCTCGACAGTATCGGTCAATTTTTAAACAGCCTTAAAATAGGCAAATCCGGTCAAACTTTTATTATCGAAAGAAACGGGACGCTGCTGGCAACTTCCACAGCCGAAAAACCTTTCCGCACCCAAAACGGTAAAAAAGAAGTATTTAAAGTTACAGAAAGCAGCGATGCAGTAACGCAAACTACAGCTAAATATTTAGAAAACCACTTTCAAAATTTGCACCAAATTACAAAAGCGCAGCAACTCAATTTTGAGATAAACGGTCAGCAGCAATTTTTAAAAGTCCTGCCCTTCCAAGACGGCAAAAGTTTAGATTGGCTGATTGTCGTCGTCGTTCCCGAAGCCGACTTTATGCAACAAATCCATGCCGGCAACCGAACTACAGTGTTGCTATGTTTGGCAGCTTTGGGCATGGCAACTGTGCTAGGAATTCTCACTTCTCGCTGGATTATCCAACCTCTTATAAAATTAAAAAATGCAGCAATAGCTTTATCTGAAGGACAATTTGACCAAACTGTAAAGCTCGATCGTTCCGACGAGTTGGGCGTACTTGCCACTGCTTTTAACAGCATGGCAGCGCAATTGCAAGCATCATTTACTGCCTTAGAAACTAAAAATACCGAATTGCAGCGACTCGACAAACTGAAAGACGAATTCTTAGCCAATACTTCCCACGAACTCCGCACTCCCCTCAACGGCATTATTGGGATTGCAGAATCTTTAATAGACGGTGCTACCGGACAACTGCCAGAATCTACAAATTTTAACTTAGCTTTGATTTCCTCATCGGGCAAAAGATTGTCTTCTTTAATTAACGATCTTTTAGATTTTTCTCAGCTCAAACACAAAACTATAGAACTGCAAATAAAGTCCGTCGGTCTTCGAGAAATAGTCTCGGTAATTGTCACTTTGTCTCAGCCATTAGTAGGCAAAAAAAACTTGCAATTGATTAACTCAGTTGCTCCTGAATTGCCGCCAATAGCAGCCGACGAGAATCGCTTGCAGCAAATACTTTACAACTTAATTGGCAATGCTATTAAATTTACCGAAAGTGGCCGAGTAGAAATTTCCGCAGAATTGGTAACGGGCAACGCACAATCACCGTCTAATTCCCAGTTAGCCATTACTGTATCCGATACTGGCATTGGCATCCCCGAAGATAAATTAGAGCGAATTTTTGAATCCTTTGAACAAGCTGACGGTTCCACTGCTAGAGAATATGGCGGCACTGGTTTAGGGTTAACGGTTGCCAAGCAATTAGTTGAATTGCACGGAGGGAAAATAGGGGTATCTTCAACTGTAGGCGTCGGTTCCCAATTCATCTTTACTTTGCCCGTATCTGAGAGTCAGCCAGATTTTAGTAGCATACAGCCGCGTTTAACCGAGGGTTCTCCCATTTTAATCACTCCTGAATTCGCGGGGAAATCTTCTATAATAAATTCTCAGCTATCAGACAATAGCGGCTTGCTAGAAAGTGAAAAACTAAAAATTTTGGTAGTAGATGATGAACCCATTAATATTCAGGTCATTATCAACAGTCTTTCTCTAGCAAACTATGAGATAACTCAAGCGAGCAACGGCTTAGAAGCTTTAAATCTGATTGAATCAGGATTTAAGCCCGACTTAATTTTACTCGACGTAATGATGCCGCAGATGACGGGTTATGAAGTGTGTCGAGAAGTCCGCAAAAAATACTCGCCTTTAGAAATGCCGATTCTGATGCTGACGGCTAAAAATCAAACTACTGACTTGGTAGAAGCTTTTAACTTAGAAGCAAATGATTATGTAACTAAACCTTTTATAAAAAAGGAATTGTTGGCGAGAATTAACACGCAAATTCGCCTTGCTAAACTGAATGCAGCCTACGGCAGGTTTGTGCCTCACGATTTTCTAAACTTGCTGGAAAAGCCGAGTATTATTGAAGTAAAATTAGGCGAGAATCAGGAAAGAGATATGACCGTGCTGTTTGCTGATATTCGCTCGTTTACGGCGCTTTCAGAACAGATGACACCCCCTGAAAATTTTGCATTTATTAATACTTACTTGGGCAGGGTTAGCCCTGCCATCAGGAAAAATAACGGGTTTATTGATAAATACATTGGTGATGCAGTCATGGCACTGTTTCCTACATCCCCAGAGGATGGTGTGCGAGCAGCAATTGATATGCAAAAAGAAGTGAATATCTACAACCAGCAGCGAGAAAAAAATGGCTTGTTTCCGATCGCGATCGGCGTCGGTTTACACGCGGGCAATTTGATGTTGGGTACAATTGGCGAGCGAGAACGGATGGAAAGTACGGTGATTGCTGATGCGGTGAATCTCGCCTCTCGTTTGGAAGGATTGACTAAGGTTTACGGCTCGGGAATTCTAGTTAGCGGTGCAATTATCGATCGGCTAGACGATCCAGAAAAATATAAGTACAGATTTGTCGATCGAGTAACCGTGAAAGGAAAGACAAATGCTGTGTCGGTGTTTGAAATTTACGAGACAGAAACAGAGAAAAGCATTGTACTTAAGCAGCAAACTGCGGAGGTTTTTCAAGAAGCTCTCAATTTTTACTACGAGCAAAAATTTGTTGCCGCCCAAAAAGTATTTCAGAATATTTTACAAATTAATCCTGACGATCGGGTAGCAATGCTGTATTTCAAGCGCTCTCGCAAGTATCGAATGTACGGAACCCCGGAGGGGTGGTGTGGGGTCGAAACTTCGACGGAGAAATAGGGCGCACACTCTACGCCCTACTCTCTTTAACAGATGGTTGCACAAACTTTAAAATATAGTGCTACAAACACCCAATTTATTCCAAGTTCTAGGGCCGACAATGCCATCAGCAACGATTTGTTGTTGCTTTTGAAAATTGATGACTGCTTGTTGGGTTTTCGGGCCGAAGCCTCCATCAGTATTTACAGAAAATCCGCTGGCGTTCAAGAGTCGCTGAAGGTAGCGAACGTCCTCATTTTGGGTGACGCCATCGTTGCGTTTCAGTAGGGGAAAATAACGACAGGAAGGTAATTCCATGTGAATGGCGTTTGTGGTTTGCATAGTTTGATTCTCCATTGGTTGTTTGCAAGTTGTTTAAAAGCAGGGTAGCGGGGAAAAGATGTTAATTAATAGTCCTGGATGCACTTTTGACTGGCATAAACGACGTTTCGGCTTCGCTCAACCGCCAGATTTTTTAGCAGTTCTGGGGGCATAAAGGAAGTATTGCTGTGAAAAAACCCAGTTTCTTGCTACCCGTGCGGCTAAGATTAGTTAACTTGAATTTAACATCCAGGTTCATCTGTATAACAAGCGCCTAAGAGACTCCAAGTTTGAGGGCCGACAATGCCATCAACAGCAATCTTATTTTCCTTTTGAAATTTGATGACTGCTTGTTCGGTTTTTGGACCGAAGAATCCATCTGTTGCGACGGGATATCCGTTTTTGACTAAGGATTGTTGGAGATAGCGCACATTTTGATTGGCAGTGGTAATATTATTTCGTTTCAGTGTGGGCAGTGAAGAGCAAAGAGGCAATTGAGCGTAAATTGAATTTGTGGTTTGCATGGTTTGATTGGGGATTAGTGGTTTGCAAGTCGTTTGAACTTGCTATTCCCCAGTTGTAGCTGTGGGGGGAAGTGCTTTAACAGTCGCTTTTTATAGCGACGCTTATCTGGGGTAGCTCAGATGAGTGACAGCCAGCTATCAAATCCGTTTTGTGCAAAGTAATTGTCAAAGGCAAACAGCAGCGAATTTTCATTTTTTATCAACTTTTAGCATCTTTGCCACCTGCCCCACACCATAAGTAAATCGGCGCCAAAAAACGCCCCTATGTAAACAAGGGCAAAGTCTCCAAAGGCTCTCTACTGGCTGACTTAAACCTGTTTACACCCTGTTACATTATGTGGTTTAATCTCGTCTACCTACTTACCTGTACGGCTGTTGGTGTCGGGATGGATAGGCAGATTGACGTAGGTTGGCTAGTCAATCAATCGTGTCACGGTGCAATCGCTCTACTCTTGTATAAGCTGAGTAATGGTCTTTTCTATAGAGGAGGCAAAAATACTGTATTTAAAGCTAGTTAACCATGCGAGCGAAAAGGGCGATCGGAAAAATTCCTCTTGGGTTGGGACTTTAACTTAGAAGTGATATCGTAGTATCGGTAGATAGTAGATTTCCGGGTGTCAAACAACTTGAGAATTGAATCAATGACAATTTCTGTAACTATCGGGTTAAAGTCGGAAATAAAGTCGTCGGCGTCGAGATTTTGTAGAAAAAATTCCTTAGCTCGATCGCACTGATAGCGCATTTCGTCAAAGCCAACAATTTTGACCACAAACGTTGTCAACGGCGAGTTTTCCAAATCGGTTTGAGAAGTGCTTTTAGCCCGCCCATTTTCTAATAAATTTAATACTTCCGCTTCTAAACCAATTTTAGGTTGATAAGGTTTTTCTATCTGTGGAAAAAAGCTTTCCAAGCGCACGCAGTTAACAGATTGATCCGGAATTCCTCCCATCATCATCGCCAGAGAAACATCGATTCCCAAACCAGAAGAAAGAGCTTCTAGCAGGGCGAGAGCAGGCAGTTTGCACCCCAAATAAAGCTTCGCAATTTCGAGATTGTACTTAGCAGTAGTTTCCCAGTGCTGATAGGTGCGATCGTCTGGATATCCCTCAAACTGCCGAAAAATTATTTCTGGCTTGAGATAATTCAGAAAACCTTCCATCTTGACCAAAGCAACTCGGTAGTCGCGAACCGTGTAAAAACCGCAACAGATGAGATTGTGATTGGTTTCCGGCAGTAAATTCCACGTATTTGCCAAAAAATGCGCTGAACTATGGTGAGCAAAACTCATCACATCCCGGTTAGAAATTCGCACAGCTTTTTTGACCGTTTCCCGCATTTCCTCGTCAGTCAAACTGAGGTTAAATCGGCTATTTATTGCCTGCAAGCGCTCATAAAGGCGCTGGCTTACTGTTACTCCGGACTCGGCAGAGCGAAACGGAATGGTTGCTTCAATGCAGCCTGCAATTTGAAGCAATTGCTCGCGTTTGACAAATGGTTCTAGAGCTTTTGCTGCTACGACAGCGCTGAGAAATTCGTTTTGTCCGGCGAAAGGATTTAGGACTTCGCCCGGTACAAAATTGAATACCAGCATTACCATCTCGAAGATAGCATCAGCCGGCAGTTCAGATTGCTCCCGAATTTGTAGCTGTTTGTTAACTTCTTTTGCAACAGGAGTGATGTAGTAGCTGACGTTAAAGTTAATGCTGCGATCGACTTGCACGTAGACGGTATCGTGAAATAAAGCTGCCAAAACCTCGATCGCGTCTTCATCTCCCCCCACCTCAAAAATATGTTCGGGAGTGTGAAAAAACCGCCACGGCCCCATCATCGGCTGAACAATCAGTTCGGCAATCCGAGCGACTTCACTTGGTTCGACTTTTGCTTCCAGGCGATCGAGCGCCCAAATCAGCCTTTCTAAGCACTGTAAGTAGGCTTGTTTGCTATCCATCACAGTCTTTCCCAGTAACATTGCTGTCAGTCGATTTGAGATTTGAGATTTGAGATTTGAGATTTACTCCACAGATGAATCTGGAAGCTTCAACCTTAGTCTAAAATTTTTATCTCTCCACGACTGGAGTCGGGGGCTTGTATCCGTTTTTGGGCGAGTTTACGTCATCCACCCTGCTGTTAGTTTAATTTTTTCCTAGATGCGATTCCCCTTTTGGGAGTTGGGATTTTTGAGCTTTTTGTTGAAGACTTTAGCTGCTATTTAAAAGGCAAATACTTACTTAAAGTCCCCTTAATTTCCGGTAGCTGACCTCCCATTTTTTCCTAGTCTAATTAGCACAAAGTATGACAAGTAAATTACATAGATTACTAAACCTATCAGACCCAAAAATCCCAAAAATTGAGGGGTTGCCGTAGGGTGAAACATTTGTTTGTAGAGCCAAGGTGGGTCTAACCAAACGCGACAAAAAGGTTCGTCAATTACCTCAATTTGAGATTTAAAGGCACAGCTTAAGAAGGGAAGTTGAGCTAGTGCGCCCAAACCGCTGTAAACAGTAATCGCCCACCGCCAAGCTGTAAAAGCCAGTTTCAGGGGCGACTGCGGTCGATCGGCAATTTCTTCGTTTAAATCCTCCCAAAACCACAGACTAGCAGGAATTAAGGCTCTCGCAATCACCGACGATACAAAGCTCACAGGCAGCGCAGCCATCATCAGGTAAAGTGTAATTGCCAGCAAACTCGCCACCCGCCAATAAATAATCGACAAACGGACGATCGCGTCAGCTTTTGCCACAACAGCCCAAATCAGCACTACCAGCGGGATCGAAATTGTTAATAACACAGACAACCGGTAATCCATCCAGACTAGCGGTTGAAACCAAGGCCCGGTGGCTGCCAATAAAAGACTCAACATCTTTGGGAAAATATACTCACTTATTTGTGACAAATTTTACTACAAAAATGCTAAAAAATCAGCAACCTAAACATGGTCTTAATGTTTTAGTTACTGCTATTTTTTCTAAGGTACTTGGCGCGCTTTGAAGGGTACTTGAGACGCGATAGACGGCAATATGCTTGGATTAAAACTGTTTATTCCTCAAATCTCGCCTTCCCATCCCCCGAACCAAGGCGCGCCAGAGCGAATTATTGTCCCCCTTGGTTCGGGGAGTGGGGAGAAGCTGGCTGATTTTAACCGTATTGGGATAGAGGGCAAATCTCCCTACTATTTCAAGGCTCAACCCCTAAAATAAAATTTTCCCGCGCCAAAAGTTAGATTTCGGCGCGGGAGGGAAGGAATAGAGCTAAATGGCTCGTTTATTCCTCGTAGATGCGGCACTCAGCAGCGTCAGGATTGTCGTCGCAAAATTTTTCAAAAGAATTCTTAGGTTTGACTTGCTTTTGGTGGGAAGCTTCTGCTTGCAGTTCTTCAACTGCGTCCCACGCCGCCGCGCATTCCCCGGAAGTGGCGCCCTTGAGGTCACAGACGGTACGAGCGCTTTCTAGTTCTTCTTCAATTTTTTCTTGGATGTTGCCTGCGGGTGTTGTTGTCATAAAGCTTGTTGGTATGAATGTGTAGGAGAATATGGTGGTCCCCGACCTATTTCTAGGTAATGTTAGCACGCCCCTGGGTTTAGTGAGCTTGTTCGGCTAACGGCACATCCTTAACCCAAATAAAGATGTTTAACCGTTAACGACAGAGCAAGGGACTAGCTAAGCAGCCGCTTGGTGTCATCACTCAAAAAACTTAGACCTCTAGAGTCTTAGGCTGGTCAAGTAAAACTGAAGTTTTAGGCCAGAAGCCCAGTCACTTGAGTGTTGAGTCGTTGACTGTCACCTTATTAAGTAAGAAAGGTTTTCTTTTTGGATGTTTGTTTGGGTTGGATTTGCTGTTTCGGTATGGCGACCCCAGCTAATAATAGCTTGAGATGCGCTGCTGTTGCAGCAGCCCAGATAGAAACCATCCATAAGTATGATGCAGTAGCCGTCTCTACTCCCTGCTTTACTAGCCCGTAGGCGGGTTCTAGTCCACAGGCATCAATGTAGGTCGAGCCAACCTTACTTTTGATGAAAACATTACACGAGGTTGGTGTGTCAAACTGTATTGAGCTTTATCTTTTAAGATTTAGCTGAACACGGCATTTCACACTTAACAAATTAAGGGGACTCTCATGTTAACTTATGTTAACACAAGAAGGGCGATCGAGGGGGAATCGATCGCCCAAGAATACCGTCCCCCCAGCGGCAAGTTCCGGTTAGCCTAATGTATAGAGATAGTTTTATAGAGAAGTTTGCCTTATGTACACCGAAAACCAAATGCAATGGGTCAGCGCCTTATCAACCCGTCCGTCTTTGGAATCCGCCCTCAAAGAAGTTATAGAACAAGCCGATCGCGACCTAGAAGGCCCGGCCGATTTAGCGCTGATATTTATCTCGTCTGCCTTTGCCAGCGAGTATTCTCGGCTGATGCCTTTACTCCGAGAACTGCTGCCAGTGCCCGCGATCCTGGGCTGCGGGGGGGGAGGAGTCATCGGCACGAACCGGGGCGGCCTCACCGAAGAAGTCGAGGGATCTCCCGCAGTCAGCCTCAGTCTGGCGCGCTTGCCCGGAGTGAATGTCAGAACTTTTCACGTCGGTGCAGAAGAACTGCCGGACTTAGACAGCCCCCCGGATACTTGGGTGGATCTCTTGGGCGTGCCGGCCCAGGAAGAACCGCAGTTCATCATCTTGGCGGACCCCTTTTCGGCAAAAATTAACGATTTGCTGCAAGGGCTAGATTATGCCTATCCGGGTGCGGCGAAGGTAGGGGGGCTCGCCGGGGGGGACGGTGCGGGCAGGGGCGCGGCGCTGTTTTGCGACTATCAGCTTTACCGAGAAGGGACGGTTGGGGTAGCTTTGAGCGGCAATATAGTTTTGGAAACGATCGTAGCTCAAGGCTGCAGGCCGATCGGGCATCCTTATCGGGTGACGGAAGGAGAACGCAATATTTTGCTGAAACTCGAAGAACAAACCGACGATACCGGCAGCGGGGGCATCGAGCGATCGCCCTTAGAGGCTTTGCGAGAGTTAGTTCAAACTTTAAGCGAAGAAGACCGAGAATTAGCCCAGCATTCGTTATTTGTAGGCTTAGTCAGCGATGAATTCAAGCTGACATTAGAGCCGGGAGATTTTTTAATCCGCAATCTGTTGGGAGTAGATCCGAAAGTGGGAGCAATTGCGATCGGCGATCGAGTCCGTCCCGGACAGCGCATCCAATTTCACCTGCGGGACGCCCGCACCTCCGCAGAAGACCTAGAAATGCTGCTCGATCGCTATCAGCGGGCCGCCGAGTACAGCGGTACATCCAGCGCTGGCGCCTTGATGTTCTCTTGTCTGGGGCGCGGCGAAGGGCTTTACGGCCAGTCGAACTTTGACTCCCGACTGTTCGGTCGATACCTCAAAAACATCCCGCTGAGCGGCTTTTTCTGCAACGGCGAAATCGGCCCCGTCGGCGGCAGCACCTTTCTGCACGGCTACACCTCCGTATTCGGGATTTGCCGCCAAAACTCATAATTTGTTAACTATTGACTGTTGACTGTTGACTGATGACTGTTAACGGATCACTGTTAACTGTTAACAATTGAAGATCTAAAATCTAAAATCTAAAATCGCTCCACTGATGACCAATAAATAAAAGCGGCAGTCGCCTGCCGCTTTTAGCTGTAACTAGATGTCTGGAAACCTTAGAAACTAAAGGTAGTACGGAGGAGTCCGACCCAGATATCCTTGTTTTCCTCGTTGTGTTCGGGATTCATAATCACGTAAACGCCCGGTGTCACTGAGATAAAGTCATTGACTTGGAAGCGATAGAAACCCTCTAAGTGATAAGAGGTGTTGCGGTTTCTGGCGACATCACTCTCAGTAACTTTTGGCGGTACACCGAAGACAAAACCCAGGAGGTTGCCTTGCCGGCCAAAATCTGCCAGGGCCAAAGTGATAGCACCATTCTGGATCGTCGCGTCATTGCCGCCCCCCCGCAGTTGCTCAGCCTTCGTATAACCGTACCAACCGCCAAGCTGAAAGCGACGGCTGGGTTTGAAGTTAACTTGCACGCCATAGTTATCTGCTTGAGTGGTTGCTTGACCGAAGGGCCGGTTAGCCAAGGCACTGCCCGTACCGCCCATGATGCCAACATCGCCTGCGCGATTGTATTTGTGGGTGTAAGTGAAGGCCAAATCAAACGGTCTGCTAAAAAAGCCGATCTGACCCAGAGCGCTGAAAGAACCGTCGGCAACGCCCCTGCCGTTTGCGGGGTCGGGAGCATCGCCGTCGGAGGCAAGATAGCCCCCAGTAGCTCGGAGGGGGCCCAAGTTGAAAGTCAAACTTGCGCCAGCTCCCTGCGGCCCGCGGAATACGGCCGGGTTGCGAACTCCAAATCTGGAAATTGCACCAGTACCCGTAGAGTTAAAGGGTGTTACCGTGTCTGCAATTTCATCCAGGTCAAGTCCTTTAGGACCGACAAAGACTGTAGCGGGACCGACCGGGAAACGATAGTACAGTTCGTCTAGTGTGAATTGGCTGCCCTCCTCGCCGTCAAAGGCCAAGCGAGCCATGTTAGTGCCGGTAGCGGTTGATGCTCCGTAGTTGGCGACGTTGACTGCTTGCAAGCGGGTTCTGAGCAAGTCTCGACCGGTGAAGCTTGTCAATAAGTTCAACCGCACCCGGTAGCCGAAGTTGGTGACAGTTTGGTCGTCGCGATCGCGGATATGATTGCCGTTGGCGTCACGAGCTTGTATAGGATCTCCGAAGGTGTCGCTGACGGCAAAAATGGCTTCTCCAGCCAGTTTGGTGGTGGTGGAGAACTGGTTGGCTTCGAGTTCTGCGGTGCGAGCTTCTAGGCCGTCTACTCGTCCGCGCAGGGTAGCGAGTTCGGCTGCAAATTCTTCTTGCAGGCGTTGCAGGATGGCTAAGTCATCTTTAGTAACTAAGTTACCTGTTGACCCAATTAGCTGGGTTATTTGGTCTAAGCAAGCGTTGACGCCGGCTGCAAATTCGTAGCGAGTCAGGGCGCGGTTGCCGCGGTAGGTGCCGTCGGGATAACCTACGATACAACTGTAGCGTTCGACTAGGGATTGCAGGGCTTGGAATGCCCAATCTGTCGGTCGCACGTCAGAAAGCTGAGTGACTGATGTCACCTGGGACATGGTTCCGGATGGTTGGGCCGGCAGCGCTTGGGGAGCCACAGGGACGATGGGACCGCCCATTCCGGCGGGTGCTGTCTGAGCAATTTCTACCTTAGTAGCTGGGGTAGTAACTGGGGTAGTAGCTGGGGTGCTGGCGACTGCTGGCACTTCAATTTTCCCAGCGGTGTCTGTCTGGCTGATTTCCACTGCCAAGTCTGATGCTTGGGGCGCGGGTTCGGCTGTACCTGCTGCTGCTAGGGGTTCAGTTGCTGCTGCGGCGCTGGTCGGAGCGCTTGGGGCTGCTAACTCGATGTCGCTCCCTGTTGTTTGCAGTGTTGTTGGCAGTGTTGTTTGCAGTGCTGCTTCGCTGGTTTCTGGTTTGATTGAGGCGAGTTTTTCAGCGTCTGCTTCGTTAACGACCGGGGTTTGGGCCGCTTCGACGCTGCTGTTTAAAGCCAGGTTTTCTGGGGCAGCAGGGGCTGCTGCAACTGGTTCTGCAACTATTTCTCCAACTATTTCTGCAATTTTTGACTCAGATGACTGAGCTGTAGTTAGCTGGTTGGCTTCAGCGGTTGCTGGAGCTTCTGCTGCGATCGCAGGGGCACTGACGACTGATGATAGCCCCAAAATTGTCGGGGATACTAGCAGTAAATTCCAAAAAGTTCTGTTCATTTTCCTCACACCTTCACACTCTATTCAACTCGACGAGCAGCAATTCCCAACTGCTAATTTTTGTGGTTGCTTGCCTGTTGACAATAACTGCCAAAATAGAACCTATCCATAACTGTTGATTCACTGTTGATTCACAGTAGGCGTGTCTACTTCTGCTTGAACGTAGGGGGCTGAGCCCTTATACCGCCCAGGCATCAATTCAGGTCAAGCCCACATTACATTACAGTTGATTATACCATCACGTGCTAATTTCATCTCTCGATCGCCCGACTTGCTTGAGTTGCTCTGCGGGCGATCGACAACTGGTTCTACGGGTTCGACCACAATCTGCCTCTAACTGACAACTGCCCCGAGTCCTCGGTTACGCCAGACTTAACAGACAGTTATAGGTAGGATTGTGGCTGCTTGTCGCATCCCTTATACAGCTTTATATCCTATAATGTCAAGCTTTTTAACCTAACTTTAAACCTCGCGACCCGGCCGGGGCTATTTTCCCGCCATGAGTGGGGAACTGAGACCTAAAGGCTGGTAGATTTACCCGATCCAAACCAAAGTTCAGGCTTGACCAATGTTGGTTTTTTGATGCCCGCTGCCGTCTAGACTTGCCAGGGCGATCGCCATTTTTGAGACTAAGCGTCAGCGGGTTTAATTTCCCGCTATTTTAACACAACTTTTTTGTTGTTTGAGTGTGGCTGCAACGGGTGGTGCTTGACCCGCTGTTGGCGCAAGGAAAGCTCAGTGGGTTGACTGACCACTATATCCATGATTCCTAGAGGTTTTAACGATGTTTTTGCCTACGGACGATCGCAGGAGTTTAGTGCTAAGCTGGCGAAAATGCACAAGTCAAAAATAGAGCTGCTGTCAGAACCAAAAACCCAAACGCTGGGGGCGAGCAAGTTATACCATTTTCGATTAAATAATTGGCAATAACTGATGACATAAAGGTTTGGAGCTTGCCTACAGTTGCATTATTTTGGGTAACTGGTATTAGTAAAAGAGTGAGGGTTTATGGAAGATTTTGGTATTATTATTGCCTGCTGCGACCAAGATTATCTGTTTGCTAAGGGGTGCTGCGCTAGCATCCGATATTTCCTGGGAGATGTGCCGATTTGTCTGTTGATTGACGGTACGTTTTCTGTGAGTGCTTTGGAAAAATCCTATGGGGTGCGAGTGATCAATCGCACAACTGTTTCTGAAGAAGTTCTCAGAAAAAGAAGTTTTGGTTGGGGCAAAACTAAAATGATTGCTTTCTGGGAAAGTCCTTGGTCAAATTTTATGGTTTTGGATGCCGATACGATCGTCTGGGGCGATGTTCTCAAATTGGCTAATTTTCAAGACTTTGACTTTATTGTAGACAAGCCTTGTTACGATTACCCGGATGCGGATGTTTCGGAATTTTTCTTTGACATTCCGGGGGTTGAGAAGCATTTCCCGAATTTTCGTTGGTCGGAATCGCGATCGAACTATTTCTGCACAGGTACTTTCTTTGCTAAACGCGGCGTTTTTAGCTTGGAAGAATACGTGGAAATTTTAGATTTTACGGCGGCAAATCCGGGGATATTTAAGTACGGAGAAATGGGGTTTTTGAACTTTATGATTTTCCGGGCGGCACAAGAAAATCGACTGCGGGTGCAGAATGTGGATATGCAGTTGTTGGTGCCGGATTTTGACCAGGATTTGCTGAGAAAGCAGTTTCCGGTTGAGTCAAGCGGGCCTGCGGGCGATCGCACTCAGGCCACGGTGATTCACTGGTGCGGGCCGAAGCCGACTTTATCTACTGGGAAAGTTTACTCGGAACCGATGAATTTTTGTCGCCGCAAGTGTGAGGAGGATGTTTGGAACCGTACGGGTTTGGCTGCCGAGATGTCGCTGCAAGTTGAGGATTTACAGCGATCGATCTACGTGTATAAGAATAAGTTTAAGAAGAAGTTTCGGCAGTTGACTGGTAAGTAGATTAAGACGGGCGCGCGGGCGAGAAACCGGGCAGATCCCTCGATTTCTCGCCGCCCAATCCTGATTTTTTGAAGAGTCTTTTGTCAAGAGACTTTTTTTTACCACAAATGTCAGCCGAGCAACGCGGGTGCACGCGAATTTTGGCTTACTCATCCAGGGGTAAAGTTGGCCCGGCTGGGGGTAAAACTTGGCGGTGAACACTTACTTTGTGACTTTCTCGCTGAGTTTGCATTTCGACGGCGATCGCCTCAAATTCGACTTCCATGCAGCCGTAGGGAATCTCTAACTCGACACTTGCTCGGACGTTTCCCAACCCGTTAGATTTAAATTCGGTAATCCAGCGCGGCCCGTCAAGAATCAGGTAGGTTTGCCGATCGTACACCCAAACTTTCACATAAATCCGAGGCATTAATTCCGGGAGTTGCACTTGCACTTTTACGGGCCCGCCGGCAAGGATTTCGGCGCGCGGCAATTCCAAAATCGGCATCGGTACTAACTCGTCTTCTGGCAAAACGTAGGGAGTCGGGGGAGTTACTTCTTCTGCGACAGTTGCGGTTTTTTTAGCAACTTTTTTCGGTTGCGGGGGTTCGTCAAAAACCACAAATTCTCTGGCTTCCGGGCTAGTGGATTTGGGGTCGGAAATTGTTTGGCTGGTTTCGGGTTGCTGCGGGGTTGGGCTGCTTTCTTCCACAACGGCAGTAGCGTCGCTGCTATTTGCGGCGGCTTTTGGAGTGGGCGACAGGGTGGTTGCTTTGAGCCATTCCGGGGATTCGCCGTTGCTGGCTAAGGAACTCAGTCGCGACCAAAATCGACTTTCGACGTTTAAGGTTTGAAATGCCTGTTTTGTGGGTGCTGGCTGGGTTTCTGGGGCTGTTTTTTCTAATTCGGGGCTGTTTTCGGTTTTTTGGTCGATCGCTCCGATTTCCGCTGTTTTAGGGGAAGTTGGGATGTCTGAGGGTTTGGTTTGTGGCTCGATCGACTCTGCGACCGTTCGAGGCGACTTCGAGATTTCCGACAGCAATTGCGATCGGCTGCTGTCGGGCAGTTTGTTACCGAATGCGGGCAATTCTAGACCGCCTCCACTTGGGGTGTGACGCGAAGCCAGTAGAGGGGGTAAGGCTTCAGTGGTTGGGACTTCGGCGGGGGAGGGAGGGTCTAAGGATTTTTCTACTAGCTTGAGGAAGGATATATTTTTGCCGCTTCCCGGCTGTTTTGAGGCTGTTGGGGAGGGTTCAGCTTGATGCTTTTCTTCGATGAAATTGTCTTTAATTTCCTGTAGAAGGTGCTCTAAACGAGCTGTAATTGTGAATAGTTTGGTGGCCAGGGTGACACCGCCGCTGTTGAGAATTGCTTCTCCTAAAATTAGGCGGCTTTTGCACTCGGTTGGGATGTAGGTGACGCAGGCAAAGATGCAGGGGGGAACTTGTTCTGGCATCGGCTGCTGGATTTCTGCGAGAATTTTTGAGGTTTGGGGGTCGCGCAGGTAAATTTGCAGTTGTGCTGAACCGATTAGTTGTTTGAGTTCTAGCGCTTCGGATTCGGGGATGAGAGTTGCTGTTTTTCTGGTTTTTTGGGGGGGCTGGGGAATGTCGATTTTGCCGGAAATGATTAAGGGGCGACCGAGTTGGGTGACGAAGGTTTCTCGATCGAGGACGAGTTCGAGTTTGACGCCCGGTTTGGGTTCGGGGGTTTGGGGAATGGGGAATTGGTAGATTTTGGTCTGCTGCGGTGCTGAATCGGCTGCTGGGATTTGGGTTGGTGCGGGGCTATCGACCGGTGCTGCGATTTGTGGGGCTGCGCGATCGACCGGTGCTGCGATTTGTGGGGCTGCGCGATCGACCGGTGCTGCGATTTGTGGGGCTGTGGGGGAAGTTGCGGGTTCGGTTTGGTCGATCGGCGGTAGGGGTTCGGAGGTTTCCGATTCTGCGGGCAATACTTCCAACTGAACGCCGTACTGCCAAGGTTTTAGTGGTGTTGCTTTGGGATCTGGCAAGCAGGAGAGTTCCCACAGTCCGGGTTTGAGCCTGGTGTAGGGAATGATCACGACTAATCCTTCGGGGTTGGTGCGGGCCGATCGGCTTTGGACTTTCCGCTGCGCCCCTGGGTCGAAGGAGGTATGGGTAACGCGAATTTCGATGTCGGTGTTGGGGTGCTGAATGCGAGCAACAACACGGTATTTACCTTCTAGAATTTCCACGTCGGAGGTTTCTAGGGGCAACCAGGCGCGATCGCCTTCTTTCTGTAGCAAAAATTCTAATTTTTTCATCTTTCTTTCCCCTTGAAGGCTCCCGCTTGATTCGTCACAGGTGGGTGGTGGTTTGTTGAGCGACAGCTACAGATATTAAATTACTTATGTTTTATAGCCTATCACCACTGTCGGTCAAGAGGCCCACTTACCAAGGACTGCCGATTATGCTGAAAGCTGCCCAATAATACGGATGGGATAAATCTTTGCTGTCGAGTTTGGGGATGGATGGGGGCAAGGGAATGTCGCCTCGGGAACTTCGCAGTTGACCGCGTTCGATCGTCACTTTGCCTTCGATCGCGGCGATTTGTGCTTGCCTGAGAGCTTCAGCTTTAATGATTGGAGGGTCGTTTGGTCTGCTGATTTTTAACTGCTGGTAAAACTCTGTCATCAGGGCGAGAGTGCCCGCATCGCTGACGTACCAGAGGCTGGCGAGGGCTGATTTTGCTCCCGATTGCAGTGCTAAACCTGCAAATCCGAGTTCTGCTTCTTTGTCTCCCAAGGCGGTTCTACAGGCGCTTAATACTAATAGTTCGAGGGGCGGATTGTTCCATTTCAATTCTCTCATTTGAGCAAGGCGCAGTTGGGTGTCCCAAAATTGAATGTAGGAGTTATTTGGGGTTCCTGGGCGGAATTCGGCGTGGGTGGCAAGGTGGATGATTCCGTATCTTTGTTGCAGTCGCTGGGATTGCAAGTTTACTATGGTGAAATCTTCGTTGAGAAAGGATTGACCGGGCCACTGTCGGGCGATCGCGCCGAGTTCTAACGGCACTGCTGGCAGCGGTTCTTTGTTTGCCGTTTCTGCGAAATCTGATGCTCCCATTCCTAGGACTTGCACGTTTCTGAGGTCGGCGTAATTTATGTCTATGAGGTTGAAGGCGGGGATGCGGGCGAGGCTGTATTTTTCGATCAAAAATTGCTGTCCGTCGTGCATTGCTGCTAAGGGTACAGTTCGTAAACCTGCGCCGGCGCAGAACAGCAATGTTTCAATTTTTGCTGTTTGCAAATCTGTTTCTAGGGGTGCAACTATCCATTTGTAGAGTTGTTGGGCTGGTGCTAGATAGCTGGTGGTGTTGAGTTTTACGGGATTGGTGATTTCGCTACCTAATTCTTGGACTACTGAGAGCAGTTTCTCTTGTTTTGCTTCTGGAACGCTGCGGAGAATGGGCCGGCGATCGGGTAATATTAAGATTAATTCTAGTTGGTCGGTGCGCGGGATAGCGTAAATTAAAGCAGGTTTTTTCTTTGTTTGAACTGCTAGGCGGGAGAGAGTTTTTGATATTGCTTCGGCAGTTTGCCCACGGGTCTCAAAGTCTTGTTCAAAGTATTTTTGATAGTCTTCTTTCCAGGTTTTTTCGATTCTGGTTACGGCTTCGGTGAGGTTGCCCCGATCGAGCAAATTTCTCATTTCTTGCCCGTTAAGCCCGCCCTTGCCTGTGTTTTGGGCAATTGTAGGGAGGTTGGCGGTGTTCCAGCAGAAAAATATTGCTATCAAACAGTAAAAAATAGCTTTTTTAATTTTTTTCTGATGGGTGTGTTTTTGGCGTTGCTGCTGGGATTGGTAGTGCATGATTTTGGGGCGGTTAAGGGCGCCGTTGGCGGCAGCAGTTGGCAAAAGTTGGGATGTGGGTGGGAATTTTGACTGTGCTGGCGATCGCGGCACGATTGTAGCATTCAAGGCCAACCGCAAATATCTACCGTAGGGTGTGGACACCAGCACCAACAGAGTCCCCGCACCAAGAAATTCGCGATTTATGTAAAAGTTTGCAAATTATGCAGGGGTTTTGCATAAACAGGACTTACGCAAAAACCCGGTTTCTTCAAGTAAGTCCTATTTTCTACATAGCAGCCAGGTACATTTAACTGAGATGTTGCACCATTCTCAATAATCCTTTTATGAACAGGCAAGATGCCTGTTCCACAAAAAATTTATCTCTCGTGGAACCGGCATCTTGCCCGTTCTTAAAAATGATGCAAAATCTGAGTTTAACCGGCATTACCTCTAGGGCCGTCTTTGACTTTTTGCGGCACCTCTGCACTTCTCAAGTTGAATCGGGTTTGGTCTTGGTATTAAGTGAGGAATCCCCTGAATCGAGCGCCGCTCTATTGAGTTACCTCAGTAGATATATTCTCTGTATTTACTTATTTTAAAATAGTTAAGTTTTTTCGCGCCAACTTACTTAAAGCTCGACTGGTTAATTGTTTTGCCTTGGATAGCTGCCCGGTTATTTCCTACACTTCGCCGAGAGGGCATTTTGCCTAAGATTTAGCCTGAAAATCTCCTAGTTTTTTAACATCATTGCCGGCGGTTGCCAAGAGTTGAGCAACATCAATAATAACACTTAATTATTTAGAGGATTTTACGCTAGGCGGTCGATCGCTTTTTCCTTGTTGATTCTTAGTTCACTCCTAGATAACTAAAGCCTTGTTCCTTCCGCTATACATTGTGTGCGATCGCACTTGACACGGTGCGATCGCGATCGGACGGGCAAATGTGTCTTAGTATTTCTTCACATATCCTGCTTTCGGTCTATGATATATGCCTTATGGCGTATTTGTGTTTAAAGCCCGTTACCGCGTACCGCTGATGAGTCAATCAACCAATTCACCGCTACCCCAACCAGTTTCTCGAAGAACCGCCCTCAAATTCCTCGGAGTCGGTGCCGCCGGCGGGCTGCTGGGCTACTCTCGATTTTCCAAGCCAGAGCCCAGCGTTTTTGTGCAAGATTCTCTTGACTTGCCGCGAATGC
Organism: Microcoleus sp. MON2_D5; assembly: GCF_036701905.1. Taxonomy (NCBI): domain Bacteria; kingdom Bacillati; phylum Cyanobacteriota; class Cyanophyceae; order Oscillatoriales; family Microcoleaceae; genus Microcoleus; species Microcoleus sp. MON2_D5. The sequence continues at coordinate 57,611 of NZ_JAUBRM010000029.1, read as the reverse complement.
TGAATAACCGCAAAACCGTTGCAGTTGTGGGGGCAGGCTTGGCCGGGCTCGCCTGTGCTTACGAACTCTCCCAGCGGGGTTTCGCCGTAACATTGCTCGACAAATCGCCCCAACTCGGCGGCAAAATTGCTAGTTGGCCGATTCAAGTTGGGAACGAAACTTTTATGATGGAACACGGTTTCCACGGTTTTTTTCCGCAATACTACAACCTCAAAAGTGTGGTTGAAGAACTAGAAATTACCGATAACTTTGTATCTTTAGAATCCTACGCAGTTTTGTTTCGAGACGGCAAATACAAACCCGAAGTTTTCCGTCCCAACCATTCAGCTTTTCCCTGGAATATAGTTGATTTGGGGATATCTTCTCCCAATCGGCTCAAGTGGGGAATCAATCTTACAAAACCCGCTCACTGGCAAGTATTTCGGGAAATCGGCGGTTTTCAAACTAAAAAAACTTTCGATCGCCTCGACAATATATCAGTTGCCGACTGGGTAAAAGGTGAATTTCCGCGCGGGCTTTATGACTTGTATTTTCTGCCTTTTGCCAAATCCAGCCTCAACGCTCCCGACGAATTGAGCGCGGGAGAATTAATGCAATTTTTCCACTTTTACTTTTTCGGAAATCCAGAGGGTTTGGCCTTCAACGGCACGCGGCAAGATATGGGCACGAGTTTGGTGCAGCCTATTGCCAAAGCCATTGAAAGCAAAGGCGGCAAAGTATTGACAGATGTCGCAGTCAGTGAGATTCGCTGGGAAAACGGCAAGATTGATTCTCTGAGTTACCAGTCGGGAGACGTGCAAAGTAAAATACCTTTTTGGGTTAAGCGAAACGCGCTGTTAACTGATAGCAACTATACCGAATATTTCGGCGCTGGGGACAGCGTATTTGCCGCCGCACCGTCGGGAAAAGAGGCAATTTCTCTGAGCTGCACTCACCAAGGCTGCACAGTTCAGAAACAGAACGACGGTCAATTTCACTGTCCTTGTCACGGGGCAGTTTTTGATGCCGAAGGGCGAGTTGTGAGCGGGCCGGCTCAGCGGGATTTGCCTCGATTTAAGGTAGTCGATGAAAAAGCCGATGAAATACAGTTAGCAGCAGCGGTTAACCAATCGCAGCCGCAAAAGTTGGGAGAAACATTGAAGGCTGATTACTATGTTTTGGCGGCCGATGTTCCGGGGATGCAGCATTTGTTTAGTTTAGCCAGCGGTGAGGTGAATCCGCAGGTGCAGAGTCGGATCGAGAGTTTGAATATAGCCGATCCGTTTGCGGTGGGCCGCTTTTGGTTCGATCGCGAATTTCCATGGGAACACAGCAATTTCAGTTCGCTTTCCGGCTACAAACTGACTGACAGCATTACGCTTTACCACCGAATTCAGGATCAGTTTATCGAGTGGAATCAGAAAACTGGCGGTAGTGTAGTGGAACTGCACGCTTATTGTTACAAGGAGAAGGAATTTCCGAACCAGGAAGTTTTACTGGCTACTTTTGAGCAAGAATTGTACGAAATTGTACCGGAATTAAAAGAGGCAAATATGCTGCACCGGGAATTAGTAAATCAAAAGAATTTCTCTGGATATCCGCCCGGTAGTTATGCGGAACGCCCGGAGACTTGCTGCGCTGTACCTAATCTTTTGTTTGCGGGAGATTGGGTAAAAATGCCGTTTCCTTGCGGTTTAATGGAAAGGGCGGTTAGCAGCGGTTTGTTGGCAGCTAATGCTATTTTATATCAGGAGGGTTTGCAGAGACGATCGCTCTTGACGGTGAATCCCGAAGGCGTGTTAAAAATCTAAGGTTTGCAGCGGGGGGGGGTTTTATAAATCGTCAATTATTGGCTGCTATCCTCGGTGAAACCCGCCCCCAGCCCTACCAGTTTAGATTTTAGATTTTAGATGTTAGATGTCAAGAAATGGGAATGACTGATTCAAGAAGGGTTTGGAGCTTTCTTACAGTTGCATTCTTTTTTTAAGATGAGTTACGGTTTGTGGGTGTGGTTTCGCTGAGGGGAAAAGGCAGAGCTTGCGAACAAAAAAAATATCTGCGTTGAGGGGGGTGGATATACGGTTAAAATATTATTGAATGAGTATAAAGCAATAATAGATGCTGAAGAGTAACTGCAAAATTCGCAATAAATCTGTAATGTTTGATGCTTTTGCAACAGAATACGATTTCGCTGCCACCTTGCAAAACCACAACGATTTCTTTACTAACAACCTATCGGTCAGCAAAGGTGCAGCATTAGATATTGGTTGCGGTTCGGGAATTCTTGCTTTTGAATTAGCCCAGTATTACGATAATGTAGTGGCCGTCGATTTATCAGCAAAAATGCTGGACATCGCCCGTCAAAAACGCTCAGCCCCCAATATCGAATACATCCAAATGGATGCCAGTCAATTAGCGATCGACCGCAAATTTGATTTAATAGTTAGTGCTGCTACTTTTCACCACCTACCCAACCTCGCAGCCGCCCTTGAAGCAAGTAAAAAATTGTTAAATCCGCACGGAAAAATCGTCTTTTTAGATAATATATCGGAAGTCGAGACACCTCCTAGAATAGGCTACATATTAGGGGCAGCGAGAGATTTTAAGCCCGACTGTTCCACCTACGGATTTCGCAATGCTTTAAGATTATTAAAATTTAGATTGTCGCCGACGTGGTTGAAGCATTTAGCTAACGATAGGTATTTGTCAGAACGGAGATTTAGAAAGATTTACGGTCGTTGCTTTCCGGGCTGTTATTTTGTAAAATTGGGTTGTTTTATGGGCGTAATTTGGGAACATTTGTAATGCAAAACAACGCGATAAAATCGGTATCTGCAAGGGGAGAAAAAACTCACATCCGCGAGTTGGGCATTAATCTCGCTCGCTGGTATGCAATCGCCCGCACCACCGAGGTGCAAACTCAGCCGCTAGCTGCGAAAATCTGGAATCGGGCGATCGTACTTTTCCGCGACAGTGCAGGCAAAATCAACGCTTTAGAAGATAGATGTCCCCATCGGCAAGTTAAACTCAGCCACGGTCAAGTTAAAGGCGATTTAATCGAATGTGCTTACCACGGATGGCGGTTAAATGCAAGGGGTGAATGCGCCGAAGTCGATTATTTAGCCGAAAATCAAAAGCTACCTAACTGCAAAATTCGCTCCTATCCAGTCAAGGAACAAAACGGTTTTATCTGGCTGTTTCCCGGGGACGAAATCCAAGCAGAAAAAACTAATTTACTGGATTTGCCAGAGTGGGAACATCTCAATTATATTGCCACAGTTTCAGTCATCGACTGTCAGGCACACTATTCATTTTTAATTGAAAACTTGATGGATATGTACCACGGACACTTGCACGATGATTGGCAAGCTTGGGCAAATCCGGTGTTAGATACTATAGAAGAAAACGAGCATCAAGTAACAGCGCGCTATCAGGCACAAAGTTATTACAAAATAGATAAAATTTGGTCAATTTCTCAGTTATTTTTTAAGTCTTTGCGCCGACTGCACCCGGAACCGCTGGACGTGAGTTATGTTTACCCGCACTGGGTTTCAACTTTGGGGAGCGACTTTAAGATTTACTGCTTGGTTTGTCCGGTGAGCGAGACGGCAACTCGGGCTTATTTAATTCATTTTACCTCATTAAATGCGTTTTGGCGGCTGCACAAATTGCCTGTTTGGTTTCGCAGGTTTATCAAAGATAGTTGTTTCGGTGCTGCTCAAAAGTTATTAGATGGTTTGGTGCGGCAGGATGTGTTAATGATTGAGGAAGAACAGCAGGCTTTTTTGCAGAATTCAGAAACAAAAAATTATGAATTAAATCGAGCTTTAGCCAGCGTGCAAAAGTTGATGAGAAGTCAGGCGGAAAATGGGTAATTCAGGATCGGATTGAAACCTGCGGCGGGACGAATGAAACCCGCCTGCCGTACCTCAGACAATGGAAAACCGCCAGAAAACACAGTAGGAGGCTGTATGGCTTTTTCCATACTAGGGCGATCGATCCTGCTATCGTCTCGCTACCCCACCTCTGGCACCAGTACATCTCAAACCCGTAAATTCCTCAACTTTTGTGAATTGACAGATTTACTCTTTTATGCACTCAGTGAATTTGTTCAGGTGAACTCGTGAAAAACAGATTTTGAAGTTTTATGTATTTACATTGTGCTTAAAGTGCCATCGGATATAGTTTTTCTAGTCAGGCGAGCAATTATACTATCGGCAGATGACAAGATTGAATTAATCAATTGATAGGCGACTTGTTTTGGGGGTATCGCCCTAGCCGCCCCAAGGTCACCTCGGCTTGTGAAAGAAAGCAGAAATCGAGCTTAAGACCGAATTCAAGAGGCAATCGAGGTCACCATCGGCGGACTCAATGAGTCAGTCCAAAGCATTCCTGAAGATAGCAGCGCTAATTTAGGCGGCTCATCAGGTGACTCCATGAACCACGTACACATAGAGATTGAACTATGTCATTGTCATTAATGCCAGATAGCGATCGCACTCCACAATCTACCGCACCTTCCTCTAGTAATTTCCCACAGGCAGTAGGTACAACCGCCACACCCACTTTTGAAATCAACGCCTCTCGGCAGTTCACTTCCTGGTTAGCTTCACAAAATCTCAGTTTAGTTTTCACCACCTATCAGGCGGGGAAGGTCTTTTTCATTGGATTACGACAAAACGGGGAACTGTCGGTATTTGAACGGACATTTGAACGGTGTATGGGATTGTATGCCCACAACAGCAGCCTGTATATGAGTTCGCTGTATCAACTGTGGCGGCTTGAAAATGCCCTAGAACCCGGACAAGTAGCGGATGGCTGCGATGCCGTTTATGTACCGCAAGTGGGGTATATCACCGGAGATTTAGATATTCATGATGTGGTGCTGGTTGAACCCCCCCAGCCCCCCAAGCTTCGGGGGGAACAACAAGTTGAACCACAAGTTCCTTCCCTTAATAACGGGGAGTTAGGGGGGGTAGTCTTCGTCAATACCCTATTTAGCTGCCTTGCCACAATTAGCGAAACGAAAAGCTTTGTCCCCTTGTGGAAACCGCCGTTTATTTCCAAATTAGCCGCCGAAGACCGATGCCATCTCAATGGTTTGGCGATGCGAGACGGTCAACCCCGTTACGTCACGGCAGTGAGTCAGTCGGATGTGGCGGATGGCTGGCGGGATAAACGCAAAGATGGCGGCTGCGTGATGGATATTAGCACCAATCAGGCGATCGCCACAGGCTTATCGATGCCTCACTCACCCCGTTGGTACAACGATAAACTGTGGTTGCTCAATTCAGGTCGTGGGGAATTTGGTTATCTAGACCTGGAACGGGGAGTATTTGAAGCGGTAGCCTTTTGTCCGGGATATCTGCGGGGTTTGAGTTTCTGCGGTGATTTTGCCGTGGTGGGGATATCCAAACCCAGGCACAACAAGACCTTTTCAGGTTTAGCGTTGGATGAGCAGTTACAGGCAAAACAGGCCCAAGCCCGATGTGGACTGCTGGTGATTGACCTCAGAAGTGGGGATATCGTCCACTCGTTACGCATTGAAGGAGTTGTAGAGGAATTATACGATGTGCAAGTCTTGCCAGGAGTGCGGCGACCGATGGCAATTGGGTTGAAAACTGACGAAATTCGCCGCGTGATCTCGATAGGCGGCGGCTAAAGCAAGAAAACCGACTTCTGGAAAGAAGTCGGGATGTGAAAACTTTCAACTAACCTAACAAGGAAGAACTAACACTATGTTTGAACCAACCTTCAACCTCTCAGACCTCAACGGCAGCAACGGCTTTGCGATTAACGGCATCGCGGCGGATGACCGATCGGGCTTGTCGGTCAGCAACGCCGGGGACGTCAACGGCGATGGCTTTGATGACCTGATTATCGGGGCAGACTTGGCCGACCCCAACGGCATCAACCGTGCAGGGCAAAGTTATGTAGTGTTTGGCAGCAACAGTGGCTTTGGTGCGGGCCTCAACCTCTCAGAGCTCAACGGCAGCAACGGCTTTGCGATTAACGGCATCGCGGCGAATGACTACTCAGGCTCGTCGGTCAGCAGCGCCGGGGACGTCAACGGCGATGGCTTTGATGACCTGATTATCGGGGCACGCTTGGCCGACGCCAACGGCATCCGTGCTGCAGGGCAAAGTTATGTGGTGTTTGGCAGCAACAGTGGCTTTGGTGCCAGTGTCAACCTCTCAGAGCTCAACGGCAGCAACGGCTTTGCGATTAACGGCATCGCGGCGTATGACGAATCAGGCTTCTCGGTCAGCAGCGCCGGGGACGTCAACGGCGATGGCTTTGATGACCTGATTATCGGGGCAAAATTGGCCGACCCCAACGGCATCAGTGGTGCAGGGCAAAGTTATGTGCTGTTTGGTCAGGCAACGACTCCCACCAATCAACCCCCCGTGGCTAACAGCGACAGCGCTACCACGGCTCAAAATACTGCCGTCACCCTGGAGGCTTCAACTCTGTTAGCCAACGACACCGATGTTAATGGCGATAGCCTCAGCCTGACGGGGGTCAGTAATGCTGTCAATGGCAGCGTTACCTTCTCTAATAGCAATGTCATCTTCACCCCCAGCACTAACTTCACGGGTAACGCCAGTTTTAATTACAGCATCAGCGATGGTAAAGGCGGCACCAGCAGCGCTCTTGTCAGTGTCGCTGTCGGCGGTACTCAAATGGGTACCAGCGGCAACGACACCCTCACGGGTACAGCAGGGAACGACTCGCTCAACGGCGGCAGCGGCAACGACAGCCTCACCGGCATTGCCGGAAACGACACCTTGATTGGCGGCAATGGCAGTGACTTCCTATTCGGCAGTGCGGGCAACGACTTACTCAATGGTGACAATGGGGATGACACCTTGAGGGGTGGACCCGGTAGCGACACCTTGACCGGTGGCAACGGCCCGGATGTCTTCGTGTTTGCCTCCGGCGAGGGCATCGATACGATTACTGACTTCAAGTTGGGTAGCGACAAAATCGGTCTGACTGGGGGTTTAACCTTTGGGAATCTGTCGTTCTCCGGGAATCAGATTCGTATGGGTAGTGACGTTTTAGCCGTCCTGACTGGGGTGAATACTAATACTCTGACTGCCTCGAATTTCGTTAGCGTTTAGAACCGCGCACCGGCTGAGGACTCGTCAGCCACAAGCGTTGCTGACGAGTCCCCGCGCTACTTTTTGCCTCGACTAAAGAGTCGCTCAATTCAAGGCAAAACATCTCTCATCAAAAGTTCAAACCAGGTGAAAGTGAGATGAAATCAAGGCAGCTCAGGCGAACGAAATTCGCCGCGCGATCTCGATAGGCGGCGGCTAAAGCAAGAAAACCGACTTCTGGAAAGAAGTCGGGATGTGAAAACTTTCAACTAACCTAACAAGGAAGAACTAACACTATGTTTGAACCAACCTTCAACCTCTCAGACCTCAACGGCAGCAACGGCTTTGCGATTAACGGCATCGCGGCGGATGACCGATCGGGCTTGTCGGTCAGCAACGCCGGGGACGTCAACGGCGATGGCTTTGATGACCTGATTATCGGGGCAGACTTGGCCGACCCCAACGGCATCAACCGTGCAGGGCAAAGTTATGTAGTGTTTGGCAGCAACAGTGGCTTTGGTGCGGGCCTCAACCTCTCAGAGCTCAACGGCAGCAACGGCTTTGCGATTAACGGCATCGCGGCGAATGACTACTCAGGCTCGTCGGTCAGCAGCGCCGGGGACGTCAACGGCGATGGCTTTGATGACCTGATTATCGGGGCACGCTTGGCCGACGCCAACGGCATCCGTGCTGCAGGGCAAAGTTATGTGGTGTTTGGCAGCAACAGTGGCTTTGGTGCCAGTGTCAACCTCTCAGAGCTCAACGGCAGCAACGGCTTTGCGATTAACGGCATCGCGGCGTATGACGAATCAGGCTTCTCGGTCAGCAGCGCCGGGGACGTCAACGGCGATGGCTTTGATGACCTGATTATCGGGGCAAAATTGGCCGACCCCAACGGCATCAGTGGTGCAGGGCAAAGTTATGTGCTGTTTGGTCAGGCAACGACTCCCACCAATCAACCCCCCGTGGCTAACAGCGACAGCGCTACCACGGCTCAAAATACTGCCGTCACCCTGGAGGCTTCAACTCTGTTAGCCAACGACACCGATGTTAATGGCGATAGCCTCAGCCTGACGGGGGTCAGTAATGCTGTCAATGGCAGCGTTACCTTCTCTAATAGCAATGTCATCTTCACCCCCAGCACTAACTTCACGGGTAACGCCAGTTTTAATTACAGCATCAGCGATGGTAAAGGCGGCACCAGCAGCGCTCTTGTCAGTGTCGCTGTCGGCGGTACTCAAATGGGTACCAGCGGCAACGACACCCTCACGGGTACAGCAGGGAACGACTCGCTCAACGGCGGCAGCGGTAACGACAGCCTCACCGGTAATGCCGGAAACGACACCTTGATTGGTGGCAATGGCAATGACTTGATATTCGGCAACGCGGGCAACGACTTACTCAATGGTGACAATGGCGATGACACTTTGAGGGGTGGACTAGGTACGGACATATTGACGGGTGGCAACGGCAAGGATGTCTTCGTGTTTGCCTCCGGCGAGGGCATCGATACGATTAGTGACTTCAGTTTGGGTAGCGATAAAATCGGTCTGACTGGGGGTTTAACCTTTGGGAATCTGTCGTTCTCCGGGAATGAGATTCGTATGGGTAGTGACGTTTTAGCCGTCCTGACTGGGGTGAATACTAATACTCTGACTGCCTCCAATTTCGTCGTAGTCTAGAACCGCGCACCGGCTGAGTGCGACGGGTCAGCCACAAGCGCTGCTGACCCGTCCCCGCGCTACTTTTTGCCTCGACTAAAGAGTCGCTCAATTCAAGGCAAAACATCTCTGATGAAAAGCTCAAGTCCCGCTACGAATCAAACCAGGTGAAAGTGAGATGAAATCAAGGCAGGTCAGGCTTTCCCCACAGCTTGCCTTTTCCTGGGATAAGTTGCCTTAAACCTAATACCGGAATCGCCGGAATCAAGCCTTTTTAACAATCGATTTTCCTCGATATATAGCTAGCAGCAATCGCGCCCTTGAGAAGAGGGCAGAGAATCTCAAAACACGTCCACTAATACAACCCAAGTGCATCAAAGGACAACTCAATTCAATCAATCAGCCGTGCATCAAAATAACGCTTGAGAATGCACCGATGCTGCAATTTGTCAGCCGTCCTTGGCGCCCGTATTTAACTTACTGCTCCGAGTCCCGGTATTCCCTAAAACCTAGGGGCGGCAGTCAAAAAAATCTAAATTCCGCCTGCACAAACTTTACTTTTTAGGTCGCTGCTGCTGGTAAACGCTGATAACTTTATCGGCATAAGTAGCAGTTGCGCCACTTTTGCAAGCTGCGGAGTCCCCTGTCATCCACCAGCAAGCGGCGCGGCGTATGGCGGTTAATTCATTGTTGCTGCTAGCTTTGTATTCGTCGCGCAGCAAATCGCCCACGATACAGCTAACTATTGATTTGGCTTTTGTAGCGTCGGCCTCAAATTGTTGGGGTGTTAAATCTTGTTTGGTACAGAATTTTGCCCAGCGGGAAATATTGCCCGGTAAAACTTGCCACTGACTGTACATTCCGTCATTTGCGGCTTGTGGCGGGGCGGCTTGTCGCAGCGCTTCTACGAGGGCGGAAACTTGGGCGTCGGTGACTGCTTGCGCTGTGGCTGGAAGTGCTTGCAATCCGAGGCTAATTATCAGGCTGCCGAATAGTAGATTGGTTTTTGCGATCGATTTAAAATTCATTCACAATGCCCTGTTTGATTTAAACTTTGTTTCCTCAAACAAGGTTTACTATTTTGTCTATCGAATACCTCTGTCTTAAGTATGATTTCCCCACTTAATGCACTGTCGATCGCCCTTACGATAGAAATTGTTAATCAAGTACGATAAAATCATCGAAGTACAACCCAGGGAAATTCCACGTTACACTACAGCAGAGGGTACGGCACCATTCACCGAGTGGCTTGATGCCCGCCGCGATCGGAATGTTAGAGTTAGAATCAAATCTAGGCTTGACCGAAGTCGAGCAAGGTAATCTCGGAGATTTCAAGTCAGCGGGACAATGAGTTTTTGAACTCAGAATTAATTATGGCCCGGGCTACCGCGTCTACTTCGGACAAGTCTGCTTGACAATTGTGGTAATCCTCATAGCTGGGGATAAAAGCACCCAATAACAGAACATTCGACAAGCTATAGAATACTGGACAGATTATGAAAAACGTGAAAGCACCGACAAGTGATAGCTACCGCGAGGATCTAATTGAATCTCTCCACGAGCCGGAAGAAGCTGCTGGTTTTATCGGGGCTATTTTGGAAGAAAAAGACCCTGAACCCGCACTTTTGAGAAATGCCATCCGAAAGGTGGTTGAGGCTCGAATCAGGATGAATACTCTTTCGGAGTCAGCAAAACAGCATCACGAAAAACTCGACAAGATGCTTGCGGAAAGTGAAGGTTCGGAAATCTATAGTTTGGTAGAATTGCTCGAAGCATTAGGATTTAAACTAGAAATTACTGTCGCAGATACTGAGTTGTCGCCTGACTCAGAAGCGGAGATTGGGGAATCAGAATTATCGCCCGAACCAGTAGTAATTAATCCCAGTTAATGAGTAAATCGCGCCCTCACCCTTCCCTCACAAAATCAAACAATCGGTGAGCCATTTCTAGCTTGCTGCAAGAGACTATTTCTACTTGCTTGCCGGCGGCATTAATTAATATTGCTTGATTGGTATTGCTGCCGAAACCTGCACCTATTCGATCGATCGGGTTTGCGGCAATTACATCCAGTTTCTTCGCCCGCAATTTGTCCAAAGCTGGCTTGACAATATCCCCAGTTTGTGCGGCAAACCCGATTAATTTTTGGTGCGACTGTTTCAAATTTCCCAACTCTGCCACAATATCCCCTACCGGTGCCAACGGCAAACAATTCGGGAGCGATCGCTTCGGCAATTTTTCACTACTGTATTCAGCCGGCTTCACATCGGCTACCGCCGCAGCCATCACCGTCAAATCCGCATCGTGAAAACATTGCAGCATCGCCTGCCGCATTTCTTGTGCACTCGCAACTGCGATCGCCCGCACACCTGACAGCGGCAATTCCCCAGTTATACTGTGTACCAGCGTCACTGTAGCGCCGCGGTGCTGTGCAGCTTGCGCCAAAGCTATACCCATTTTGCCACTGGAAGGATTGCCGATAAACCGCACCGGATCGAGGTGTTCCCGCGTTCCTCCCGCACTGATCAACACCCGAAGGCCCGCTAAATCTCGATCGCCCTTCGCATACAACAGCGATTCAATATGAGGCAAAATCTCATAAGGTTCTGCCATGCGGCCGACACCCGCGCGATCGCACGCCAGCATTCCCGCCCCCGGATTCGCAGCATGATAGCGCCGATAACTCAACACTTCACGCCAATTCCGCTGCACCGCCGGCTGTTCCCACATATCCGTATTCATCGCCGGTGCCAGCAAAATTGGGCAAGTAGAAGCTAAGACAGTATTAGTCAGCAAATTATCAGCAAAACCCCCCGCCAACTTAGCCAAAGTATTAGCTGTCAAAGGAGCAATCACAAAAACTTCCGCCCATTCTCCCAGTTGAATATGCAGGGGGCGGCCGTGACTTGCTTGCCAAAAATCTTTGTCAGTAAAAGCAGGATGGCGGCACAGAGTAGCAAAAGTCAAAGGCGTTACAAACTCCGCGGCTGCATCAGTAAGAATAGCTTTAACTTCCGCTCCAGCTTTTGCTAAAGTTGAAACTACTTCGCAAACTTTGTAAGCTGCAATCCCGCCACTAACGCCGATTAAAATTCGTCTGCCCTTCATGTCATTTTTTCATAAAAAAAAATCAAGAAAGAAATTAAGATAAAAACAGACTCAAATCTCTAATTCATCTGTTTAATCCGCAACAAAATATGCTGCTAACTTCTTCCTCAATTCCGTCGAATTTTTTGACCTAGATTTTTAAGTCTATGCTTCGTCGTAGGCTTCCATATCCAGAAGGTGGAGATAAGGTTCAACCAGCTCCGGCCGCTGAAAGGCAAGCGATCGCAACAAATGCCAATCATTCAATCCCTCAAAAGGATCTGTATAATCGTCAACTTCCAAACGGACAGCCAATTCTGCCACGTCCTGAGAAGTAAGTACAGCAATATCGCGCGATGCTTTGGTTAAAGTTTTCATTTTTTTCCCCTGCCCGAGACTTCCGCCATACTATATACTAAACCTTTAATCAGATTTCGACACAGTTTGTACAACAAAACTTCGCATTACATCTATAACTTCCGGCAGAATCTCGTGTCCCATGTTAAATTCTTGATACTGCACCGCAGCTCCCCAAGCCGTCAAACTCTCGCGCGATCGCACAGCAGCACTAACCGGCACAATAGTATCTTGAGTACCGTGCACGATTAAAACAGGTGGCAAAGCACTCCCAGCAACTGGCGAAATCGGGTGTAAATAACCGCTCAGACAAATTAAACCGGCTACGGGCAAAGTCAACCCCACATCTAGAGTCATCGCTCCGCCTTGAGAAAAGCCACCTAAAATCGTGCGAGACAAAGGCACGCCCGTGCTGCTTTCCAAAGACAGCAAAAATTCCCTCAGCAATTGCCGGCTTTCTACCAACCCTTGAGCGTCTTTGCTTTGAAGGTTATACCACGCTTTGCCGCTCGTTACCTGGGGATGGGGAAATGGGGCATCGGGAAACACAAACTGATAATCCGGCAAATTGAAAACGGGTGCTAAGGAAGTCAAATCCCGAGCATTAGCACCCCATCCATGCAAAGCGACCATCAAAGCGACAGGTTGGCGATCGGTTGTGGGCGGAATGCTAATAGATTGTAAAGACATCGTAGTTAATAATTGGTAATCTGGCCTTGCTACAATTATAAATTGTCACGACGGGTAAAACCCCAAATATTTGTCTTTGGCGATATTGGAGTCGAAATTAGGACGCGATTGCCAATAACTATAACAGTTAACAGTTGACAGTTGAAAATAGACTGCGAAATCCGCAGCTTTCCCAAGTAGAGTGCGGATAGTTCACATTTTCTAAACAGGAATTAGGGAGCATCTCATATTTGTAAAAACACTTTTTCTGGCTCCTTCCTTCTTCCTCTTTTCTTCTTCCTCTTTCCTCCTGCCTCCTGCCTCTTGCCTCCACACTCCAATTTCTAGCTTTGCTGCTTTCATTGAGATGCTCCCAGTAAGACTCAGCTATAAACGAGATTTCTCCCGCTAATTCCAACTGGCACCTACTGCAGGTGAAACCTTAGAAACAGATTGCTTAGACTGTTGCCGCACCGGCACCTCAATCCAGAATTCAGTTCCCTCTCCCGGAGCCGATAGGCACCTGAGCGAACCTTTATGTTTTTCCACTATTTGATAGCCGATCGACAATCCCAAGCCAGTACCTTTGCCTACAGGCTTGGTAGTAAAAAACGGATCGAACAAACGTTTTTTTACATTCTCCGTCATGCCCGCTCCATTGTCAGCAATTCGCACGCATACACAATTAGAACTTACAAGTTCAGTACGAATCCGAATTCTAGGTAAAAAAGCCGCATTATAGGAATTTTTACCATTTGGTAAAATGTGACTTTTTTCTTCATGTAAAACATCAATAGCATTGCTCAAAATATTCATAAATACCTGATTCAATTGTCCAGCCCAGCACTCCACTAAGGGCAAATTTCCGTATTCTTTGATGACTTGAATGCCCGGAAAACCAGGTTGGGGTTTCAGCCGACTATCCAAAATCATCAAGGTGCTGTCAATGCCTTGGTGAATGTCAACCGACTTCATTTCAGCTTCATCCAAGCGCGAAAAATTCCGCAGAGAAAGCACGATCTGGCGGATGCGTTCAGCTCCCATATTCATAGATTTTAGGATTTTAGGCAAGTCTTCACTGATAAACTCCAAATCAATCTCTTGTAGTTTCGCTTGCACTTCTGGTGTTGGGTTTGGATATTGCTGCTGGTATATTTCCACAAGTTCCAGCAAGCTTTGAGTATATTCGCCTGTATGGATCAGGTTGCCAGAGATGAAGTTGACAGGATTGTTAATTTCGTGGGCAACTCCAGCCACCAACTGCCCCAAGCTGGACATTTTTTCAGTTTGGATTAGTTGAAATTGAGTTTCCTGCAAATTTTTTAGTGCCGTTTCTAGTTCAGCGGTGCGCTGTTTTAGTTGAATTGTGCGATCGTACACTTGCTGTTCTACTTTTGCAGTACGTTCTAGAGACATCAACAGGTAAATCGTCAAGCTGCCAGTCATCAATAGCCCGATCGCACAAATTGCCAGCGAACCCTGATGCGTCCTCATACTGTTGTACCCCTTCCCAGGCAAAACTAGCAGCCTCCACTGGCGGTCTGCTACGTTAAATAAGCGAGTGCAAGCACTAGGATTTTTACAGATTTTTCCCCCCAAATTAGTTAACTCTGGCTTTTCGTGTTTTGGGTTATCTATCAACTGTTTAGCTTGTGAGTCGTAGCGCACCAGAAAGCGTTCTTTCTCTATAGCAGAGTTGTCATAGAGGTAAAAATTAATCTTGTCTAAATTTAGCGATTCTAAAGAGGCATCGACCATACTCGTGATCTGAAACAGACCCGCAATAACTCCCATGAGGTTTTGGCGGCCGTTAACCGAGTTATCAACAGAACTTGTGCGGCGGCGTACTGGTAGAAATACTTGCAATCCCGGTTGATTGTTGCTGACTAATCTAATCCGGGCCGAAGCCGCTATTTTCCCGGTATCCACCGATTTCTCTAAAGCTGCTTTGCGATCGGGGCTGGAGGCAACATCAAAACCGATCACTTTGTTATCTTCTTCTAGTGCTTCTCTGTAAATAATGGGAAAATATTCCGATCGCACTTTTGCTTTGACCTGCTTTTTGTCAGGAGTTCGCTCGTAAATTTGAAATGCCGGAAAACCTTCGGCTCGAATTGTTTGTTCGTAAGCTACTTTTTGGGCAGCCGGCACGCGCCGAATCCAGTTAACAGAATGTATAGCAGAATTTCGGGAAAGTGCAGGTTGAGTGAATTGCTTAAAATCTTGTCTGCTAACTTCACTAGATGCGCTGTAGAATGCTTCAAGTGAGTACAGAAATTCTAAATTTTTGTTGATGCTTTGCTGCAATGCCACATTCAGGCGATCGGCTTGCTGATGAAATTCAGCTTGCATTCGTTGGTTTTCCGAATGCCAAACAACGGCTGCGGCTGCCAATGACAAACTCGTGCCGGTGCAAAGAGTCAGCGCTGCTGGAATGTAGCGACGGTGCGACAGTAAACTTTCCTTCAGCGAATTAAACCAATTGCTCGCAACATTCATATTTCCACACCTTCTGCCACCGGAGTGCAATTGTTTAAAGACTTGTGAAGTTCCTTGATAGCACGATCGACAGCCTATAAACTAAATTGTTTAAAAACTTACGATCGCAGCAATAGCACTTACCCTGAGAAACCCAATTTCTACGAAAATATTGGTGTGGTAACGAGAAAGTTGGGAAGCAATTGGCTTTTTACGAATAGTGCATCCCCCACTGAGGGATTGCCACCAATTGTAACTAAGTGTAACGAAGCGAGTTCAAATCTGGGCGAGCCCCAAGTTATATCAAATCCGTTAGCATCGGAATAGTAAATTCGAGTTCACTGTTGACGGTTGACTGTTCACGGCGTCAACAGTCAACAGTCAACAGTCAACCGTCAACATCATTCCGGTGTAACCGGAAATGATATTACTTCCCCGGAAACACCCGAGAACGAGAAAAAGCCTCGATCTGGTGGGGCGGGTAATCAATACCCGCCCTAGAAAGCCAACTTAAATGTGGAACAGCTTACAAAACAGTCCCTATTTCCTTCAAATAAACCCGTGTGAACGGTTCATCATCTCCCAGAGTATACTGTTCGATCAACCCTTGGCGGCGAATAGAAATACTATTTCCTTCCCTCACCACAACAGTATCGTGATCGGTGCTTTCTCTGATCAACATCATCTCAGTTTCTCCCGGATTGTCCAGCACCACCATATTGCTCCCCCCATAAAACATTCCCTCAGCTTCCAAAATATTTCCGGGATATTCAGCAATTAACAAATCGAGCTTGGGATTCCGCAGCAAACTTTGCACGTTAAGATTGTAATTCTTATGCAAAACTTTTTCAGAACGGTTAACAAAAAGTCCCCCGCGGCAAACAGCACCGATCGTCCAATCGGGATGCTGCAAAAGAATGTGGTCGATTGTTTCTTGCAGATCGTGCACCGAAAT
The DNA here is from genome assembly GCF_036701905.1 of Microcoleus sp. MON2_D5. NCBI lineage: Bacteria > Bacillati > Cyanobacteriota > Cyanophyceae > Oscillatoriales > Microcoleaceae > Microcoleus > Microcoleus sp. MON2_D5. The sequence goes on along the minus strand of NZ_JAUBRM010000029.1, from coordinate 41,325 downwards.
TTGGTTGAAAGTAATAATCGGAATTCGGGCGGATTTTCCCGAGTCAAAGAAAGTTTCCACAATATGCGACGGCACATCAACCCCTTCTCCGACAGCCGGGTTGAGGTGCATAAAAATTCCCGGCGCGGCATTGATTTCGAGAATCCCAAAATTGCCTGTTTTCCAAGATTTGGCAAGAGTTTCTGTTATCACATCAACCCCCAAACAAGTTAACCGAAAATGTAGGGCAATATCTTGAGCTAAAACAATGTTATCCGGGTGAATACTGTGGGTAGCGTCGATGCTGACGCCGCCTGCGGAAAGATTGGCGACTTTGCGTAGAGACACAACGCGATCGCGCTCTAGGACACTATCTAATGACAGCCCTTGTTCTGCCAGATACATTTCCATCGCTTCGTCGGACTGAATTTTGCTCAGGGCCGAAGTTGGCGTATCCAAACGTTCTGGTTTGCGGTTTTCGCGGCGGATCAATTCGCGAACTGTTGAGTCGCCATCACCTGTTACCCAAGCGGGCCGGCGTTCAGTTGCCGAAACAAATTTGCCGTCAACGCACAACAGCCTAAAATCCGATCCTTTGATGCTGTTTTCCACAATTACTCGCACCGGTTCAGTTTCGGGAATGGCCTTAACTGCTCTTTTAAAAGCGGCTTGCAATTCCTCAGCATCTCGGATATCTGCTGTGACACCAATTCCTTTATGGCCGACTACTGGTTTGACAGCAACTGGATAGCCAATGTCTCTAGCAACTGTCAGAGCTCCGTTTTCTGTGGAGACGATATCGCCTTTGGGAACAGGAAATCCTAATGTAGCGAGAAAAGCTTTACAATCGTCTTTGCGCGTGGTAAAATCAGAGTCTAAATGGCTGTCAGAATCAAAAGTAGTTGCAGAGCCGCGCACGAGTTTTTTGCCGTAACCGTATTGCATCAATCCTTCATCCCACAAATAAAATACGGGAATGCCTTTTTGAGATGCCGCTCGCATTAACGAATAAACTGTCGGGCCTCCGTAAACTGACTGCCGGAACATATTTTGCAGCGCGCCCATTTGTGCTTCCAAGGGAAAGTCTTGATTTTGATTGATGGCTTCAAACCAATCCCAAACTGCGTAAACTACGGATCTGGCGGTGCGGGCGTGAAGTGCTTCTATGCTAATTCTGTTAAACTGAGAAAACGGCTGGATGTTCCAGTTTTGGAAGTGCAAACCCATGTCGAGTTTGGCTACTTCTGAGGCGGTACGGCCGAAGAGTTGGGCGTGGTTCGAGAAAGTTTCGTGCAGGATTTGCGGGTAGCGATCGCCAATAATTTCCTGGTAATGTGCGATCGGCAAAGGTTCGCTCGCGCCCGTCAACGCTAAATCGAAAACTAAAGCTGCTGTGTCTAAATAAGGGTTTGGCCCCATATAGTGTTTGAAGTTGAACACATCAAAAACATCTGTTTTTCGAGCATTGACGCGGGCTGTTTCGGTGCTTTTTTCTTGCAACATTTTCTAACCTCCTTTTAGCTAATTTTTAACGGTAACTTTATACTCGGTGCAGGGGATACTACCTGCGGGCATAGATATCGCACTGCTCAGTTGAGACAACTACTCCGACCCATTCTGCCTTCAGCCTTATTGCGAGAGTGGGGCAGTGGGGGAGTGGGGCAGTGGGGGAGTGGGTGAGAGGGGAGAGGGGAGAGTGGGAAAATATTCCTTCTTTCTTCAAGATCTGACTGAGCATTCATGACTAAGCATTGATAACTAAGCACTTATAACTAATGACTACTTCCTTCCCCGTTCAGGAAAAACCTATAACTTTAGAGAGGTACACTCCCCACTTATAATTGTTTATGACTGTGAAAGAAAATTTAAGAAGCAGCAAATTATGAAGATCGCACAAACTGCTCTCAGGGATAAAGTTCATGAATTAGCTGAGGAAGCATTTCACCGGAAGCTAATTTCTGGCTACGGCGACGGTCAAAACAGCAACGAATATCAGATTGTCTGGAACGGCAAACCCAGACACCTACCTTTAGAACGCGCGAGCACCATATTGAGCAATTTGATCGAGCGATCGCACTAACGGGCGATCGGACTAATTCAGGACTGACGCTGATCAATCTGATTTCTACGAGCAATCAGAGGAGGATTAGCGAAGAATCAGGTCAGAAACCGGATCGATCACCCCCCCCGCGTCGGCCTTGTAATTTAAGCTCATTTTTTGACCCCTCCTATCTCCTGTTAGGGGGGGTAAGTTTTTTGTGTCGATCGTCGAGGATGAGTAAACACCCACATCACCCTTGAGCTCTGTGCGTGCTGGAGGGGTAGAAGTCTGAGATTTTTTGGTATCTATATATACCTTTGGGCCGTTTTCGGAAAAAAGAAGTTTGTGTTTTAGTGAAATTAAATAAATTAACAGTGGAGATATTATGGCGAGCCAGGAAACTCAGGGAAAGTTGCTAATTATTGGTGGCGCGGAAGACAAAGAGGGGGACTGCAAAATTCTGCGGGAATTCTTGCGCTGCGCCGGAGGCACTAAAGCCCGCATTGTAGTAATGACCGCTGCAACAAGCCTACCGGGAGAAGTAGGAGATAATTACATCCGAGTGTTTGAGCGACTTGGCGCTGAAGATGTGCGAGTTATTGACACTCAAAGACCCGAAGATGCCAGCGATCCAGAGCATTTAGAAGCGATCGAACAAGCCACGGGCATATTCTTTACCGGCGGAGATCAAGCGCGGATTATTAGCTGCTTGAAAGACACCAAACTCGACGCAGCTATGCACAAACGCTACTCTGAAGGGATTATCATTGGTGGCACCAGTGCCGGCGCGGCGATGATGCCAGACATGATGATTATTGAAGGAGACTCGGAGACAAATCCCCGCGTTGATGCGGTAGCAATGGGCCCGGGAATGGGTTTCCTTCCCAATGTTGTCATCGACCAGCATTTCGCCCAACGAGGTCGTCTGGGACGCTTAGTTACGGCACTCTTGCTGCAACCGGCTGTGTTGGGATTTGGTATTGACGAAAATACAGCTATTTTAGTCCACGGTGACGAGTTAGAAGTCATTGGCGAAAGCGCTGTAACTGTCATCGACGAGTCGGAAAAACTCCACGACAATATTGAGGGACGCTTGAAGGATGAGGGTTTAGCGATTTGCGGGGCCAAGTTGCACATCCTCCCCCACGGATATCGGTTTAACTTGAAAACTCGCCAGCCGGTGTTTGATAGCGCAGCAACAACAGCAGAGAGACAAAGGCAGCTCGCCTAATTTACTGGCAACTGGCAAACGTCTCAAAAGTATGTAGGGTGTGCAGTGCACACCTTACCGCTGCAACGAAGTAGGATGGTTAAAAACCCAGTTTCTGCGTCCAAAACCAATAAAAAGAAGAGGTGAAATCCTCTTCTTTTTATTGCTGCGGTTTCGGGGTTTTTAAGCAGTTTTCTGTTCGCCAAAAATCGACTGCTGCGCTTCTTCAGTCGATATTAAATTCCACCCTTGAACTCTCAGCTTCTGAAATGTTGCCCATCCCTTAGAACCGCCCGGTTCCCGGTAGTCGGATACAGCAAACTGCGGAAAAGCTGTATAAGGCCGCCACGCCTGACGGGCATCGGTACGCAAGTGCAATATCTTTTCTCCATTGCCTCCGAGTCGGGGCAACCAACACATTTGTTTTAGCATTTTTAACACTCCAGAGTTTTACAGTAACGGTAATTCGCCAACATCCCACATTAAACTTTTAGAGCCTTAGAGCCACTGCTCGGAATATCTAACGGGTAACAGGGACGAATGAGATTTTCACCAATTACCAATTACTGAGGTAGCAGCAGTCGTTAAAGCTGATTTTGGTTCTACAAAGTTTGCCGGTCAACAACTATAAAACAAGTGCTGCCAAGACATAAGCAAAAATAATCATTGCTATTCTCGGCTCAAACTTGGCTTAAAGTCGCAGGAAAACCCAGTTGAATATAGGATTCATGTTTCTGGTTTCCCTTGCCTTATAATTACAAGCTCATCCTCTCTGTTCCCGCATAAAATGACCTCTTTCTACGGTATTATTCCTGTCCGCTAAAAAATGTTTCTTTAGTTACAAATCTTAAATATTCACCACGATTTATTTAGTTATCAAAAGTTAAATTACTTTTCATACAATACTTCGGACAGTTTTGGATAGCCAACCGTAGAATAGGGGTTCAAGCCTCTAAGGCAAGTTCGCTACCAACAGAAAATCTAGGGTTTCAGACTGCGAACTCAAAACAGTCCGGACTATTTTTCATAAATAGCACTTAATAAGTTTTAGTTACTTTAACTACATTTTTGATTAAAATCAGGTTTCGGGTGCCTAGGGGCGCACCTTACTCAATCGCTAGGGTTCGCACTACTAAATCCTCCGGCTGCGCCCCCAAGTACCTTACAACATAAGAGATACAGGTTTAACTCTTAAGAACAAGAACGGTGGCGACAGATTTACCAAATTGTAAAAATCACTACTAATCACGCTTATAAGTTCTGCAAACCAGGTATTCCTGACCGCTGCAATTGAATTCAAACTCTTCGCTCCCAACAACAAAGCAGCTACACTGCTCGGCTCCTTTTCCCAATGGGCAGCAATTCCCTTAGAAAAAGATGAGAAACGTTATTTCCTCACTAACATTAAGTTAGAAGACGGTATTTATCAATACAAATTCCGAGTTCAGTCGCAAAGTCCATGTTTTGAACCGGACGAATGGGTAGAAGTCAATGACCCCTACGCTACTGAAATTGACCGCACTACGGATACAAGTACAGTTCGCATCAAAGCAGGCGCGCGAATTATTGATACCTATGTTTGGCAGCACGACGACAAAGAACTCCCCAATAATGAAGAATTAGTCGTTTACGCAATGCACGTTGCTGATTTTTCCGGGCGGGATGGTTCCGAAAGTGGCGGTAAATTCCAGCAGGTGAGGGAGAAATTAGATTATCTGTGCGATTTCGGGATAAATGCGATCGAACTAATGCCAGTTAATGAATATCCGGGCGATTATAGCTGGCGCTACAAAGTCCGCACTTTCTTTGCCCTGGAGTCCAGCTACGGCGCAACCGCAGATTTGAAGCAATTGATTGACGAGTGCCACGGACGGGGCATCCGAGTGCTCCTGGAGGGGATTTACAACCACTGCGATGAAGAATGTCCCTTATTGCTAATCGATCGCAATTATTGGTACTACCGCGACAAACACTATCCCGAAGATCCGGCTAACTACTGGGGCTCGGAGTTTAACTACGAAAACTTCGACCCACAACTCGGCATTCGTCCTGCTTGGAAATTCATCGGCGATGTCGTTAATTTCTGGATTCAAGAATATCATATCGACGGGATTCGCTACGATGCAGTGCGACAGTTGGACAATCGAGATTTCCTGCACTGGATAATTCGTGAAGCGAAAAAAACCGCTGGCGACAAGCCATTTTACAACCTAGCAGAACACTTTCCCCAACTTCCCTAACTCGTCGCTGCCGACGGGCCGACGGATGGGTGCTGGCACGAAAGTTTTCGCATTTTTGCCATAGAAAATCTCGCGGGGGATACTTTAGATATTGAAAAGCTCAAGGAAGTTCTGGATGCCAAACCACAAGGCTATCAAAAGGTAACTAATGTTATCAATTATTTAGCCAGTCACGACCGATCGCACTTGCTGGCGGCAGAAAGCTTTCTGACTCTCGACCCAGAAGCGGCTTTGAAACAGGCTAATTTGGGAGCATTTTTGTTAGTCACAGCAGTAGGAATACCGATGCTGTGGATGGGCCAAGAGTTTGGACAATCCGCTCGGCAAACTCCCAACCAGCCGAATAAACTGCAATGGTTTTTGTTGAAAAATCAGCCAAATCTGAGTTGTTGGGATACTACAAACACGTGATTCGGCTGCGGGAAAAAGTTCCGGCACTTTATACCGAAAATATTGAATTTATCCACGAAAATGCCGAAGCCAAAGTCCTCGCTTACTACCGCTGGAGCGAGGAGGGAACGCGAGCATTAGTTGTCGCCAATTTTTCGGATACTTATCTATCTGGTTACTGCATTCCTAAGTTTCCGGCTGCCGGAACTTGGCACGAGTGGATGCACAACAAAATCGTATAAGTTGGGGAAGAAGGGTTTAAGTTTGATTTGCCGGAATGGTCAGCCCAAGTATTTGTTTGAGAGTGGGAGAATTATGTCTCCAGGCAGATGAGCGGCGGAGTTGTACAACAGTAAATTGTATTTAGGATGGGCGCACCAAACTAAACAAACTGGGTTTTTCTGCCTAGGTGGATGGCTGTAACGATACTTTTTTGTAAAAAAACTCGGTTTCTGCATCCAAGAGTGCGATCGTAATTCCTGGTATTGAGAATAACAATTACAGGGCGACTTGCCAACCGTGAATTAACACGTCAATTAACACGTCAATTAACACGTCAATTAACACAAACTTTGTCGGAGGACAAACTCTATGGGCTGGCTAAAAAGATTGTTTGGTTTAGAAAAACTTGAAAATCAAGAAACTGTTGAGGCTCCTGCTTACCAAGCACCTGTAGCTGAAGCTCAAGCTCAAGCTCAGTCTGGTGGGAGCGCTCAGACAATCCCGCCGGAACGCATGGGATTGAATGGAGAATACGATCAAAGCGGTTTAGCTAAACGGGTGGCTCAGGCTTTTGATGCAAATCCAGATGTGGCGGATATTGAGACTGTTTATGTGGCTCAACTTGGCACTACTGTGGTTCTCAAAGGTACAGTTCCCAGTCAGGAAATTGTCAACAAGTTGGTGACAATTGCTAAAGGTGTTAAGGGTGCAACTGGGGTGGAAACTAATGAAGTTACTGTCGGCTAACGCGACGGTTGTTTCTAACAGTTAGCAGTTAGGAGTTAACAGTTAACTTAACTGCTAACTGTTAACTCCTAACAGTCTTTTTTATTTATCTATCATGGTTTCAATCAAAAAATATGGCAGGGGAAACCTTAGAACCTACTCGCGGGAAATTAGAACGGACTCTTTCGCAAGGAATTCAAGCTTTGTACCGCTCTCAACTCGGGCACTCAACGAGTCAGGCGCTGTGCAATCTTTTGGATAACAAATTGATAATAGTTGTCGAAAATGGGCTTACTCAACCCGAAAAACTGCTGGCCCAGAATGGTCAGCAAGATTTGGCGTTGCAGGTGCGGACACAATTAGAATCACTTCTGGAATTGCCACTGAAAGAATTAATCCAAAAGGTTTTGGGCGTGGGAGTCATTGATTTGCTCCGCGATGCGACCTGGGAGACGGGCCGCACGGGAACGATCGCAATTTTGGACTCTGCACCTCAAGTTCGTGCTTCTAATTATAAATCTAAAACTCAACCAAAACCATTGGAGAGTTAAGGTGCTGGCGGATAATTCTTTCTAAATCTTTGATGTTAAAAGGTTTGGAAAGGTATTCCACGCAGCCGGCTTGGAGAATTCGAGCGCGGTCTTCTGGTTTTGCTAGTGCTGTGACAGCGACTATCGGAATATCTCTGAGATCGGGGTTTTGTTGAATGCGTTTTACCACTTCCATACCGTCTATATCCGGCAAGCAAATGTCGAGTACGATTAGGTCGGGAGGTCGATCGACTGCTGCTGAAATAGCTGCGTACCCGTCAACGGCTCCTACGCACTCGCAGCCGCATAAATCGAGTATTTGTGTCAGCAGCTCTAAGTTGTCGTGATTGTCGTCTACAGCCAACACTAAGGGGCGCTGGTCTAGCGCCTGTTGACCGTTATTTACAAACGAGGATTCCAATTTATTGTTCCAGTGAGGGTAGTTCATAAATGCCGATCGAAACGATCAAAAAAGTTGCCCCCGAGGCATTCTTCAAGTGGCGCTGCGGCACTTGAAACAGATTGGCTCGTATTTGTAGCTCTCCGATGACCAGTTTTTGGTCTAAGCCGATACAATCTCGCTACAAGGTGCGGGCAAAACGACCGCAGTGGATTAACCCCATAGCATCTGCTTATTCTACCTCTCCTAGCGCCGATTACCAACTGATGCGAGCTTGGCGTCAGCCTTGGTAAAAATACGCAATAACTACGAAAAATCTTACCAATAAAGCATCCTCGCTTAATAGCATTCCATACTGGCGACAGCTTTTTAGGATATTAACCACATTAGACATGGGTTCCCATAGACGGATCTATCTAAAGGAAGATTATAGCGGACACTTAAGTTTCCTAACTTCCACCTGCTGAGAGATACTTGATTACTCTACTTTAGACTTCAATGTTTTTAAGTAGTAAATCACAATTTAAGCCAGTAAAAAAATTTAGTTTTTACATGAGCTTTACCGGATATTAACCTAGGAGGTTTTAATGACAATTCCAATCAGAGACGACCTGACTTACATTTTGCTCAAAAATATTGGCAGCGGCAACGGCAGGGGAGAGTCGGAAATTAGGAACGCAGCGGAAGAATATGTGGGTCACCAGGTGCCGGAAGCTGAATTGCTCGGTCATTTGGACTACCTCAACCAAAGAGAATTTATCAAAGCGGAGTTTAGTGGAGAACCTTACGGGGGAACCGAGTTATTGCCGCCTTTAGTGGCATTTCAAGAAGCCGAGTTAACAGACAAAGGCCGCAAACTGTTACAAAAAATGGAAACGAATCCTCCGAATTCGCTCCACCACGAAGGATCGGCAGTTCCTATCGCTTCAAAGGATATGCCGTTTTTGGAAAAAGTGATGGTAAACGGTCACTTGGAGGATATTTTTGATGCCAGGGACATTACCGAAGTAGTGTACCGGGTCATGCGCGATGTGATGACAAAAGATGCCATCGAGCACGTGGAATCTGAATTGCACAAAGAAGTTTTGCCTACGGATGACAAAACCCTGCAACAAGAAATAGCAGACCTCTGGAAAGATACAAATCCGCTGGTGGGATTGCTCAGCCGCATACGTCAGCCTTTGACCGGCCCGCCTGCACCTGCGGGGATCGATGGCAATTTGTTTGCACGGAGGGTGGAACTAGAAGGCGCACTTCCTTCGGGAGTAAAACCGGAAACTGCGATCGCGGCTGTATTTTCGGCAACGAAGGATGAGCTGTCCGAGGAGCGAATTCAGGAAATAGCCGGCTTTTTGCCGGACAGAATTCGGGAATTGTGGGAGTCGGCTTAACGAGACCTTTTAAGGTATAAATACTTACCAGCCGGGTTGACCAACCAGTATTCTCCCTCCAGAGGGGACAATAGTGCTTGGTCAACCCGGTTTCTCTATACCTTTTGTCTGCTAGCTCTGCAATTGTTTTGTAGTGAGGACTTGAGTCCCGATCGAACTCGATCGGACTTGAGTCCTTACTCATTGTCAGATTGCTCTTTCCTTGCCTTGTAAGTGCTGTGAAAAACCCGGTTTATCACCCAAATTTGTCGAAAAAGCCGAAAGATCCCCAGAAACGGAGTTTCTAGCTGTTGGGTTGGGTCAATGCCCTAGAGGCCGCGAAAGTGTAGTAATGTATAATACAGGGCAACTTAAGACGGTGGCTCGCAAAAATGCTGTCAACAGCCCGGGAGATCAAAAGGCATGACCCGCACCAAAGCTAGACAAATGTCACGATCGACTTTACAACAAGAGATTTTACTCAATCGAATTACCAATCGCATCCGCAACTCTTTAGAACTCCAAGAGATTTTGACGACAACTGCGCGAGAAATCCGCAGCTTTTTAGATAGCGATCGAGTAAAAGTTTATCGCTTTGAGGCCGACGGTAGCGGTGAGGTAATTGCTGAGTCGATCAACGGCGACAATTTGTCCTCTATGCTGGGTTTGCGCTTTCCCTCAGGCGACATTCCCCAGAGTGCTCGGGAAATGTTTCTCAAAGCGCGCCAGCGAGTGATTGTAGATGTGGAATTGAAGCATCAAACAATTAATCGGTTAGATTGTCCCGAAACCGGCAAAACTTTAGCAGTTGAAGATATTAGCTATAGTCCTGTAGACCCCTGTCACGCTGAATATCTGAAGGCTATGGGGGCACGTTCTTCTCTGACGGTGCCGATTGTGCATCAAAATCAGCTTTGGGGACTGTTGGTGTCTCACCACAGCCAACCGAAACGGTTTAGCGATCGAGAATTGAAAATGGTGCAGTTGCTTGTGGATCAACTTTCAATTGCGATCGCCCAATCTTTTCTACTCAGTCAAGCTAGACAGCAAGCGCGTGACGAAGCGGTTATCAACCAAATTACCAGTTTGCTGCATTCTCCTCTGGAACTCAACGAAATTCGGAAAGCAGTTCTCGAACAAACAGTCAAGCATTTGCAAGGTTCGGGAGGGCGACTCTACCTTGCCGCCGAGTTTGGCGATCGGCCCGCTTTGCTTTATACCTGTGGCCAGCAGCCCGCCGACATCGACCTTGAACTCAGCCCGTTTTGGCAGCACATTATGGGGAGGGCAAACGAAGACGATCGAGCACAAACTGCTAATCATACAAGCCAATTAGGTATTTTTGAAAATCTATATTCCCAGCATTACAATTCAATTGACAGCAATATTCCCAATTTTATCGTACCGCACTTGTACGCAATTTGCGATATTTCTAAAGAACCTCAACTTAAATCTGTATCTGCCAATTTAGTCGCCGCTTCCATTCGTTCAATTTTGGCAGTACCGCTGCAATACCGCCAACAGTGCATCGGCTGTCTCACCGTTTTTCGCAGCCCTATAGAAACAGAAATTTTGTGGGCGGGCCGTTGCAGTTCGGACGCCCGGAACGATCGTCCCCGACAGTCCTTTGCAGCTTGGAAAGAAATCAAAACCGGCGAAGCTCAAAAGTGGACTAGCGAAGAACAGAAGCTAGCACAATCTTTAGGAACTCACCTGTACATGGCTGCAATGCAGAGGCGCGTCGAGGCGATGATCCGACATCAAGCTTCTCACGATCCATTAACCGGTTTACCTAATAGATTACTGTTTAATGAAAGGCTGTCTTTAGCTTTAGCTAGCGCTCACCAAAAGGGAGAAATGCTGGCGGTAATCTTTCTAGATTTAGATAGATTTAAAAATGTTAACGATACTCTCGGTCACCCAGTGGGCGATTTGTTGCTGCAAAGTGTATCTCGGCGTTTGACTGACTGTTTGCGCGTGGGGGATTCGATAGCTCGTTGGGGCGGAGATGAATTTACTGTGCTGCTGTACAATATCAACAGCCCAGAGGAAGCAACTACAATTTGCCAGCTAATTATCCAGAGTTTAAGCAGTCCTTTTGATTTTGACGGTCTGGAACTTTATATTAAGGCTAGCTTGGGAATTGCTTTGGCTCCTTATGACGGAGAAGATGCAGAAACTTTGCTGAAAAATGCTGATGCTGCGATGTACAAAGCTAAACAGAAAGGTCGCAATAATTATCAGTTTTACACGCAGGCGATCGGCAGTAAAGTCTCCGAGGATCTTAACTTAGAAAATAATCTTTACAAAGCTCTAAAAAATTCTGAGTTTGTGCTGCACTATCAGCCGCAAATAAACTTAAAGACTGGCAAAATAGTGGGCCTGGAAGCTCTGATTCGCTGGGATCATCCCGAACGCGGTTTGATTTCTCCCGATCGATTTATTCCCTTAGCTGAGGAAACAGGATTAATCTGCCCGATTGACGAATGGGTGATGCGGACTGCTTGCTTGCAAAATCGAGCGTGGCAGTTACAGGGATTGCCGCCGATGCGGATAGCGGTGAATTTATCAGCCCGCCAGTTTCTGCAACCTCACACGGTAAAAATCATCGCTGAAATTTTATTAGAAACCAAGTTAAATCCCGAGTATTTAGAAATAGAAATTACCGAGAGCGTTGCGATGACAGATGTGAGCTTTACGGTGTCGGTATTGCAGCAGTTGCAGGACATGGGAATTCACATTTCTCTGGACGATTTTGGCACCGGTTATTCTTCGCTGTGGTCTCTGAAAAACTTTCCCCTCAATCATTTAAAAATAGACAAATCTTTCGTGGCAGATTTGGTGACCGGCAGCAGCGGTGCTACTATTGTGAAACTGGCGATCGCCTTGGGCCAGGGCCTGAATTTACAGGTGATTGCTGAGGGAGTGGAAACAGCAGAACAGTTGGCGTTTTTGCAATCGCATCACTGCGATATGGGTCAGGGTTATTTCTTTAGCAAACCCATACCGGCGGCGGCTATAACCCAATTGTGCTTAGAAAATAAATGTGGGAAATAATATCGATTCCGGTTGCACCCTCCGTGATTGTTGACTGTTGACTCACAGTGAACAGTCAACAGTGAACAGTCAACAATGATAAGGAGTGCAACCGGAATCGATAGGACAGCTTACTGCCAAACAAACACTTTCGCTTCGTATTCCGGCAAGTCAATCATAATATTGTCATCGCCAGATTCAATATCATAATTCCCTGTCCATTCGTGCCAAGTTCCGTTGGCCGGGAAGTGGGGCACGCTGTAACCTGCTAGATAATTTTCCGACATATTCGCCACTACTACCACTCTCGAACCTTCATCGTTCCAGCGAGTGTAAGCAAAAACTTTCGAGTCGGGGTCTTCGTGGAAAAAGTCGATGTTTTCTGTGTAAAGTGCCTGGTTATTTTTACGCAGGTGAATCAAGCCTTTGTAGTATTCCCACAAACCTTTATTCAAGTCATTTCCTAGCAGCGTCCAGTCAATTTTAGATTGCTCAATTGTTTTGGGTTTGTATTCGCCAAATTCTTCGCCCATCCAAATCAGCGGCACCCCAACTGCTGTCATTAACAGTACGGTTCCCAACTTCGCCCGCTTGAAGGCGGCTTCATCCAAAATGCCGCGCGAACCCAATTCGGCAAAAAGGCGATCGTGGTCGTGATTGCTCAAATAATTAACTACATTCGTAGCACCCAAGTAACCTTGCCGCTTGCAGTCGATTACCTCTTTGAGCCGTTCTAAATCAAAATTGTCGCCGCAGAGTTGTGGAATTAGGGAGTGATAGAAACTGTCGTGCCAGCAGCCGTCCATCGGCCCGTCTAGATTCGTGATGCTGGGATTGTCGGGAATGTATTCGGCAACGGTATAAAATGGTTTGGGACCGGCGACACTTTTGGCTTCTTGAACGATCCAGTGCATGAAATCGTAGTTAGCAATTTGTCGCGCCGCGTCGAAACGAATGCCGTCGAGATGATATTCTTGAATCCAGAAGCGGACTGTATCGCCAGCAAATCTGCGTGCGGGGAAAGTTCCTAAGTTTTCGTCGTAGAATTCGTAGTTAAATTCCGGGCCCCAATTGTTGTCGGGATCGCGGGGTTCGTGGTGAAACCAATAATCGTGATCGATTTGAGTGAGGGGGCTCGATGCTTCCGCGTGGTTGTAAATCCCGTCGATGATGACGCGAATGCCGCGCCCGTGACACTCGTCTATCAGGTTTTTGAGTTCTTCTGTGGTTCCGTAGCTGGACTCGGCAGCGAAGAAGTAGCGGGGGTTGTAGCCCCAACTGTAGTCGCCTGGGTATTCTTTGAGGGGCATGAGTTCGATCGCGTTGATGCCGAGTTCGACTAGGTAATCGAGTTTTTCGACGACGTGCTTGTACTGGCCGCGGGCCAGGGGATCGGCTTCGCCGCCGGAAAAGTCCGCAACGTGCATTTCGTAAATCACTAATTCCCGATCGGCAGGTAGCGGTTTATCGTCGTGTTTCCAGACGTAGGTATCGACAATGCGATCGCCATCTTTGATCCGAACCAGGCCGTTTTGAGTAGGATCGTCGATGTCAGTCGCGTAGGGATCGACTATATCTACCCACTGATCCGCTTCCACAAACCAGCTTTTCGACTGAACGCGGAATTTGTATTGATAAACGCCATCCTCCAACTCAACTCGCGTGCGGAAAAAACCCTCTTCGTCCTTTTCCATCGGAATCTCTTCCCAATTAGAAAAAGAGCCAATCAAGGCAGCTCCTTTGTTGTAGGGAGCAAATAATTTGAATTCAATTGGAGCGGCCATAATACCTCTTTCTAAAATATTTCACTAACAGTTGATACTTTTAATTTCGCTAATTTAAGCGAACTCAGCATCGCTCTGCGGATATAATTTCTTTAAGGCTTAACTATTCCTAAAAGTATCTTAATCTGGCCTGGGTCTGCGCCTTTTATGAAGTGATATCGCGCAATATTGGCAGTGCGAGCGAAATTTATTTAACTGGGGATCGCTCAACAATAAGTATTATTAATATGATATTTTTTTAGCATCTATCTTAAGGTATATTGAGTTTTTTAAAAAGTGAAAATAATATCTGTACTGGGATAGATGCGGATTTAAACTTTATCAATTTTTCAACAACCAACAATTGTTCGGCTGGTGCACAGTGCCTGCCCTAATTTTTTGGTAATAATTAGTCAGTCGGTGTGCACTGCACACCCTAAATCAGTGGCCGTAAGGTGCGCCCAGCGCACCCTACTTTTAACTTGATTTTGCCTGACGCTCAGGCTTCATCCAACCAAGCCAGAACGCAGGGCAAGAACGGCAGCCTGAGTGCGGTCATCAGCACACAACTTGTTCAAAATATTGCGGACGTGAGTCTTGACTGTACCGACAGTAATGTAAAGCTTTTCGGCGATTGCAGCATTGCTGTAACCCTGCACTATCAGTTCCAAAACCTCTAATTCCCGTTCGGTTAAAGGGTAAGTCTCAATGATGTGACTAAACTCGGGTTCGGCAGCCTTAATTGTGACTCTTTTGCCCTCAGCTTTCGGTTCTTCCGGCGCGGACTCCTGAGTGCGAGCTTGTTTCAGGACGATGCGGGCGATCGCCGGATCGATCCAAGAGTTACCTTCGTGAGTTACTTTTACTACATCTAATAACTGATCGAAGCTAATATCTTTCATGCAGTAAGAGTCAGCTCCGGCGGCAAAAGCTGCCAAAACTTCTTCTTCATTGTCCTGAAAAGTCAGAATCAAAATTTTGGTATCCGGATCGGACTCCGCTACCGTTTTTTTGAACTTTTGTGTCAATTCAATGCCATCAAAATCCGGCAGCCCAATATCTACAATTGCCACGTCAGGTTTTGAAGACTGAAGCAGTTTCAATCCCTCAGTAGCGTTAGCGGCATCCCCGACAACTTCTATCGTGTCACGCTGTTGTAAAGCTGTGCGGATGCCGACTCTTGTCAGGTCATGGTCTTCTATCAAAGCAACGCGAATTTTACTCATCTTTCTTCCAATAGTCCAGTAAACTTTAAAAATATCGTCAACTGACTCAGCTAAACTGAGAAAATTTGAGAATGTGTCCTGATTTAGGGTTTTACAGGCTGCACATCATTTTTAAGCATACTCATGTAGCCGCCCAGAATGCAAGTTAATTTTTAAGTTATTTTGCGGCGATGCCTGCACGAGCCCGATCCGGACAGGTAAGCTCTCAATGTTTCAACAGTTTAACTGAATTATCTCATTGTCCGCCCGTTGATAGAGGTAAAGATACCACTACCCATATAAATTTAAAGTATAAAAAATTTTGATGCACTTGGCTCGTCAAAATCAATAAAGCTAGCAGCACGAGTCTTTAGCCGGTGTTAGGGCTTAAGTCCAATGCTTATTTATATAACCTGTTATGACTCAGTATCCCGGCAATAAGTCTTTTCAGTCGGAGTTTTCCGGCTCTGAAATCTTACACAAAGTATCTGAAATAACATCCCCCCAACCGCAAGTTTGCGACTCCCAAACTCAGGAGGATGGCCTGTGGGAGGCAAATCCTTACATAGTTTGGAAAGCGTATGCCGACGGCTGGGTGAGTTATTTAGGTCCGCGCTGGGAGGAATATACGGGGGTACCAGCAGCAGCAGCTTTGGGTTTCGGCTATCTGGCGCAGATCCACCCAGAAGACCGTTCTCGTCTGTTGGCGAGATCGCAGGCTTCTAAGTTCCCGCCACTAAGTTACGAAATTATATTTCGTCTGCGGACGCGGGAGGGCACTTACCGCTGGAATCTGGCCAGAGCAACGCCTGCTAATCTAGACAGTCAGGAAGTTGTGGAATGGGTGGGAACCTATACAGATATGGACGCGCTCCAACAAACTCAACCCGAACCCCAAGCAGAACCAGAATTGTTGCCCCATCAAGTGCCCTCGGAAGACAATTTCACAGCAGAAAAGTTGTGTGAAGTCGAAACGGTAAGGGACAGCGGGCGGGAGTTGCACGCGATCGATCGGTTTACAAATCTGTTGAGCCAGCGCGCGGGTAGCTTGGGTCAGTTGTTGCAAGGCATTGCGGACGCGACTGTAGAGGCGATCGCAGGAGCGGAATTTTGCCTAGTTGCTCTCCTGGAGTACGATTGCAGCGGCCTCAAACTCACCGCTGTCGGGGGCACGGAAAACTTTGGTAAGGGCAAAACCCCGCACGTGCAAAACAAGCTGCTTTGGAAAGCATTTGCGACGGGAGAGTCTGTACTGTTGCGGTCGGAGTCTGGCGACGGCTTGCTGCCGGCGGCGGCTTGTGCTGCGGCGATCGAGTCCGGGCAAAGCGGCCGTTTGGGTGTGTTGGCCATCGGCAACGGGAAAGACAGCACGGCCATGGACGCCCATACTCAGCAACTGCTGGCGGTGATGGGAAAACAAGCTGCGATCGCGATTAACAGCGCGCGGGCGATCGAAAAATTAAAAAAACAGGAACAGCTTTTAGACTTGCAAAACGACCTGCTAATTCGCCAGCAGGAAGAACTGGAAAATCAGGCACGACGCATTCAACAGCAAAAATTGCAACTGCTAGAAGCAGCGAAGTTAAAATCACAATTTTTGGGCATCATGTCCCACGAATTGCGAACTCCCATGAATTCGATTATCGGCTTTTCCCAATTGCTGCTGCGCCAGCACAAACAACTGCTGACCGCCCAGCAAACAGAAATGGTGGGGCGCATTTTACATAACGGCAAAAACCTGCTACTGCTAATTAACGATATCCTCGACCTCTCCAAAATCGAGAGTGGCCGCACAGAATTAAAAATTGAAAAATTTCATTTAGGGCATTTAGTAATGGATGTCGCCCGGGAATTCGGAAATCAAGCCACCGATAAGAACGTGGCAATAGCCGTCAGCGTCTGCTTGCAGGATCAGTTTATAGTTAATGACAAGTCGCGCCTGCGGCAAATTTTGGTCAATCTCGTTTCCAACGCGGTTAAATTCACACATGAGGGCAGCATTTACATTGAGGTGCGGGAATTAAATTGCGATCGGCTAAGTATAACCGTTCGGGATACAGGAATCGGTATCTGTGAAAAGGATGTTCCCCACATTTTCGACAAGTTCCACCAAGGCGACCAAACCACAACTCGCCAATATCCAGGCACCGGTTTAGGACTAGCTCTTTGTGCTTCTTTAGTCAAGCTGATCGACGGTACAATTAGTGCCGAAAGTAAACCCCAAAAAGGTTCGGTATTTCGGATGGAATTCCCGCGTAAAGTTTACCCTAAAAAACTCACTTGCTGACTGAAAACTTTTTTTCTAGAACTTCTGAAAAATAGGGCTATATATAGATTATAGGGGAGCATCTGTATGGAAACCCCCAGACCTAAGTCCGGCGCGGGCTGCTTCGACTTTTAATAATTGGTATAAGATTGATGATTAGAGTTCTTGCAAAAGTCAAATTTACCCCCCGCAATTCCCCCCTTATTAAGAGGGGAAACAAGAATAATCCTGCCTCCTCTCCTCCCCTTGAATCAGTAGAGTTTTCCCGATAGGGCGGGTGGAGTGAATGTAGTTCGCTCAGTTGAAATGTGCTGTAGCAAGACTTTGTTAAACTGGTATTATATTTACAGCAAATTGCCGATCTCAAGAGTGATGTAAGAGTCATGGCGAGCAATTGTTGGGCGATCGATCGTTATGACATACTATCTATACTCATGCAACTAAAAAAAGCAAGTATTAAAACCGGATTTAATATACAAATCTGCGGACACAATGAGGTTTATTTATGTCCGGTAATCATATAAAATTTGGTTTTAATGTCTGCTTTCTTCTTCAGTCTGCGGATGACGTTGGGCGAAGCTCAGTCGCTCCGCAGGCTGGGTTTGACTCTCTGCCGCGGTTTGAACCGCCGAGTCTTCTCTAAAGACTAGAAGTTTTCCCTACTTCCGCCTGAGTAGCAATTGGTTTAACATCGGTGTAGCCCATACTATTAGCTACGTCGCGCAGCACCGAAATTTGCTGTTCAAAATCAAGACCTTCAATTTGACCCAACACGCCATTGACAGCCTCAGTTGCCTCATATCCTTCGGGGATATCGACAATTGTTTCCCCCATACCAATAGCCCAAGCATACCAAACCACCAACTGATTGTTAGCAGTTAAAGCTCCGTAAGCGTGAGAATAGGGCGTGTCGTCGCCGTTGACAATACCGCGCATTATATTCAGTTGTTGGTCATGGGAAAGCTTGTAAAAATCATCGAGCAGCATGGGAGCTAATTGTGGGTCGGCGGCGGCGGGAGCGGCTGGTGTAACTGAATCTCCCATTTTTTCATAAACAAAGTAGAGCAGCGCCAGTTTTTCATCTGTACCCAACCCGTTGATTGCCTGAACGATGTTTTGAGTGTCGTTGGAGAGAGAGTGAGGATTGGTCGCGGCGGGTGAGTTCATAAATAAAATTCCTTAAAAATGTTTCCAGAATATATAAGTATCAAGATTTGTAAGTGCAAGTCACCATCCCCTAGAGGTAATACGATTTGAGATTTGAGATTTGAGATTTGAGATTAAACAATGGGGAATGGCTGAGTATGTATGGGTTTGGAGCTTGCCTAAAGTTGCATTATTTTCAGAAAGTGGTGTAATGTTAACACACCACCCTAGAATAAATCATCCTTAAGATAGAAGCCAACGATACATCTGCGGGTAGATGAAAAAGGCTGGGATTCAAGTAATAATTGATACAGTGCATTGTTAAATAAAACTAGCAAGGAGTCGGCTATGTCTGAAATCAATCCAGAAGTCAATAACATTGAAAACTTTGACGCTCAGCAGATCACTGAAAGCGCGGAAGCTGGAGAACAAAAGTTGCCGACCGTTAATGTATCAGCAGACTACGAAGCTTCAAAAGAATTCAGCGTTAGTGACATCGATCGCACGAGTGCCGGCGCCGAAGCTGCCGCCGCTGCAACTGCACCTAAATTTGCTATTCCCGCTCCTACAGAGATCCCACTGCCGGCAGATACAAGCGGCAATCCCGATGCTTTTCGTTCGATGGCTCACGACATTACGCCTTCTGGTACACCGGGCGAAGTTACCGACGATTTGATCCAGAAAGCGCTCGATCTTGGTACTCCTGGCAGTTAATTTAGAAATTCTCCATCCTCGATGCAAAACCTCTGTATTGTAGGGTGCTTATGGCGCGCCTTACCCCTCTAATTCGCGCGTCAAATCACTTTTTGCATAAGTCCTGAATAGTCAAGTGAGTGCACGATAAGCTGCAATACAGTAGGGACACAACAATGTTGTGTCCTTAAAAGCTGCAATAAGGTAGGGACACAACAATGTTGTGTCCTCAAAGCATTAGTTTTAAGTCTTTCTAATGGCTTAATTTTAAGTCGATCGCCCGACCAATTTTGCCGACAGTGCGATCGCCCAAAATTTCAATTACTAAATCCACCCGATCGCCCTCCTCAACGATCGACTTAATAAATAACTCGGGATGCAGCGCTTTCCAGAAATATTCGACAAACCGATTAATTTCAGCTTCTGACATTCCCGACTTCCCCGCCGCCATCATTTCCCGTTCCGCCTGATTGCGCCACACTTGAGAAATGCGATAATCTTGGGGATACAAAACCATCAACC
This sequence comes from Microcoleus sp. MON2_D5, assembly GCF_036701905.1. Lineage (NCBI taxonomy): Bacteria > Bacillati > Cyanobacteriota > Cyanophyceae > Oscillatoriales > Microcoleaceae > Microcoleus > Microcoleus sp. MON2_D5. The sequence goes on along the minus strand of NZ_JAUBRM010000029.1, from coordinate 21,586 downwards.
GATCTAATCGGTTCCACAGCAGCAGATAGTCGTGCAGCTTCGCATTCATGTCGCGCGCAAACTGACAGTCGCTTTCTGTGGAAATCGGAAACGGTGCTGCAGCCAAAAACTCGTTTAATTTGGCATCAACCACCGGATTCACACCGACAAACCAACCTTCAAAAAGTAGAATATCCGCACCGGAAATAATTTCGGGTTGACTTCTATCTCCTGCACCTGCGTAGGCAGATTTGTCAAACCTGGGAATTTCTATATTTTTAATTATATCCGGTTTGAGGGCATCAGATTGTGGATTGTCAACTGCTGCTAAATTGCGAGTTTGAGAAGCGCGCAACTTGTCTAAAACTGCGATTCCCAAGTCAATATCGTGAGTGCCGGGGGGGCCGCGCCAAATTAAACGCGGATCGGCTTTTTGGAGTTGTTGGCGATCGGCATAAGTCTTGTAAAGATCGTCTAAAGAAAGGCTGACCGTAGAATATCCCAATTTTGCCAGAATCAGCCTCAAAACTTGGCATAAAGTAGTTTTTCCCGTTCCTTGCCCTCCTAAAATTCCTTGAATTAAAGGACGGTTTAAACTTTGTTTGGCAGTCGATAATTGCATTGCCAGCGGCAGCCAAAGATTCCACAAAGTTTCGAGAAAAACAGTTGACTTGAGCGGGAAAGTATGCAGTTCGTCAAGAATAGAAAAGAATAAATCGGTTTTGCAGCGGACAACATCGGCTGCATTGTCGGGAGTAATGCCAAAAGCGCGCGATCGCAAATCATCTGCAAGTTCCCAAAAAGCCAGGTGCTCGAAGTCGCGAGGGCTCGGGCGATTGCCGGCGTGCCACCGATGTAAAATTTCAACAGGCGTTACAGTCGATCGATCCATCTTCTCAAAACTCTTGATGCGGGGGCGGGTTTTGTACAAATCCTATCTGCAATTGACAAATATTTGACCCCACTCAAAACGGATACAAGCCCCAACTCCGCTCGTGGAGAGTTCAAAAATTCCGACCCTAGTTCAAATTAAGATTTTTTTAAGAACACGTTTATGTAAATACTATCTACAGCAGACAAATATTTCACCATTTTTTAAGAACCTAGTTTGAAAGCCTCCACAAATAAATTGTAAGTCAGACCAATTTTCAGAGCATTGAGCATCTCCACCCACAAAGAACCTGCCGCAGGCCGCGGGCCGCCGTAAACCAGCCAGTTCACCAACTCGGTCAACAACACCAACAGCCCGGCCGCGATAATATCCCAATCCGCAGATTGTCCCGCGATGGTCGAAATAGCTGTTCCCAAAAAAGTGCCGAACAGCAGGCTAATTATCAGGAGCGAAATCCGCCGCCAAGGATTGCTCAGCCAGCCTCGGAAGCGATCGCCCAGAACATCAATTAATCTGTTAATTCGGGTATTCTGCATAAAAGTTATACCATTTGAGATGTGAAATTTGAGATTTGAGATGCGGAATGACTGATGAATATTGGGGTTTGGAGTACGGGGCTATAGTGGCACTCTTTTTTTCAACTGGTATTAAAAGCTAGACCGATGAGTAAACAAATGCCCCTCCTGACCAACTTCAAATTCTTACCGGGGTGAGTATGTCGCCATCTAAAATATAAAATTTAACATCTAAGATGGTATTGAGCGATCGCGGATTTATAGCCGAGAACGCTCAAGTAATTAAGTGTAACTGTATCTTGGGGCACAGCAGCCCCAGGTTTTACATTAAAAATAGTTAAGACTAATTGCGAGTGCAGCCTATCCTTTAAGCCTAAAATTTATGAATCTTAAAATTTACCAGATCATAATTGGAGTGTGGATCGTCCTAATTACAGGAATGTTTCTAGGACGTTTTGAAATCACTATCTCCAACGGTTCAAATCAGTCGAGCGATTGGCCCTCACAAGCCACCGCACATCCCCGCACACCCCCGGTTCCCCCAGTCCCGACAGCTTCTGCAGGCACCGCCACCGAGCCCAAGCCCGACTCAACACCAACCCCCCCAGATCCAGAGGAGGAATTGCTTTCCTCAATCCCTATAAATGCTAAGGCCTCCGGCCGTTTGCGCGTCAGCAACCGCAGCGAACACCCAGTGCGAGTGGCCCTGCTGTCGAAACGGCAAGCCAAGGAATCCTACGGCAAACCCGCGCACTGGGATTTTGCGCCGGGGGAAGGCGGCGGCAAGGGACTGATGCTATCGCTGCCGGAGGGCAAGTTACAAGTCAAACGGGGAGACATTCTGGTGGTTTTTGCTCAGGATGGTTCTCGCCGCTACTGGGGGCCTTTCGTCGCCGGGGAGACATCCTCGCCCGCTTGGAACAGCACAGCCGGAGAATGGCAGTTAATTTTGCAGCCGTGAACGCTTAGCAGCAGGTGCCGAGATTGTGGTCGAGAAACCCGGTCGATCCGGTTTTATTGAGAACGATGCCGCTATGTGAGTTAACCTCACATAGCGGCATCATTATAAAGAACAGGCAAAATGCCTGTTCCACAAAGAGTGAATTTTCTTGTGGTGGGCATCCTGCCCGCCCATGAAAGCCTTGTTGAGAATGGTGCAACATCTCTGTTTAACCGGATTCGATCGAGTTGGGAGTTTCGAGAATGCGAATCTTTCGGTAGACTCTCTATGCGAGCTAAAATTTTAAATCTAAAATCGCAGGAAGTTTGGGTGAAGGAAGTTATTAAAAGTTTGTCAGAGTTTAGGAAGCGCCCGATTGCACCAAAGCTGCTGTCTCTGTTGTGGCTGTGCGCGATCGCCTGGGTAGGTTTCTTGTGGAATCTCGGCAACATCGGTTTAGTTGACGAAACCGAACCGTTGTTTGCCGAAGCCGCCCGTCAAATGACGGTGACAGGAGATATCATCACTCCTTATTTCAACGGCGAAACCAGGTTTGACAAGCCGCCGTTGATTTACTGGCTGATGGCGGTGGCTTACCGCACTCTGGGCGTTAACGAATTGGCCGTGCGTCTTCCCTCGGCTTTGTGCGCGATCGGGCTGACTTGCCTCGGATTTTATACCTTATCGAAGGAAGAAGGAAGAAGGAAGAAGGAAGAAGGAAGAAGGAAGAAGGAAGAAGCAAAATTCCCCCCCTCGGACACTCTCCCCCTCGAACACTCCCCCAATCTCCCAATCTTTTTTTCTACTCCTTGGATTGGTGCGGCCCTAATAGCTTTAAATCCCCAAACTATTGCCTGGGGACGGACTGGCGTTTCAGATATGCTATTAGTCGGTTGTATGTGTTCGGCACTACTCGCATTTTTTCTCGGTTACACCCTCGAAGAACAGAGAGAAAAAGCAGAATTTTCCCCCGTTTCCGCTTCCAGATTTCCCAATAAGTGGTATCTGACTTTTTACGTACTAATTGCCTTAGCAATTCTGGCTAAGGGGCCTGTGGGAATTGTCGTGCCAGCGCTGATTGTTGGCAGCTTCGCGCTTTATTTGGGAAATTTTCGGCAACTTTGGCGCGAAATGCGTCCGGTGTCGGGAATCTTGATTATTCTGGCGATCGCCTTGCCTTGGTACATTTTGGTTATTTTAGACAACGGTCAAACTTATATTGACAGCTTTTTTGGCTATCACAATTTCCAGCGTTTTACTGGAGTAGTCAACAAGCACTCGGCGCCTTGGTATTTTTACTTTTTTGTAGTGCTAGTTGGTTTTGCACCTTGGTCGATTTATTTGCCGGTGGCGATCGCCCGCACCCGTTTTTGGCAGCGCAGTTACTGGCGTCGTCAACCGCGATCGGCTCAGTTGAGTTTATTTGCCCTATTTTGGTTCGGCTGCATCTTTGGCTTTTTCACGATCGCCGTTACCAAATTGCCCAGTTATGTATTGCCTTTAATCCCCGCCGCTGCGATTTTGGTAACGCTGCTGTGGAGCGATATTATTGCAGGTAACGAATCCGATAACAGGCGGATAAAGTTAGAAAAAAAACCGAATTCTTTACCGCGAGGGCTGTTAGCTACATACATTTTCAATGTCGTATTTTTATTAATTATAGCCGGAGCAACTTTCTACTGCTACAACTGGCTGGGAGACGACCCGGCAATGCCCAATTTTCCCCAAGCAATTCAGCAGTCGGGATTGCTGATTGTCGGCGGTACGATTTGGATAATTACAGCGGTGGCGATCGCACTTTTACTCTGGAAGCGGCAACAGCGCTGGATTTTGGTTGCTAACCTCATCGGGTTAGTAGCATTTATCATCTTTGGTCTTACTCCCGCCTACAAAGTGGTTGATATCAACCGCCAGTTACCTCTGAGACAGTTAGCACAGGTTGCAGTTCAACAAAAACTGCCGGGGGAAGAGTTTATTATGGTTGGTTTCTGGAAACCAAGTCTGGTTTTTTATACCCAAGAGCCGGTGACTTACTACCGAGCTGTCACAAAGGCGATCGACTACATTAAGCAATCTAAAAACCCAACTTCTCCCTCTATTTTGTTGCTGGGATATCCAGAGAAATTTGTGCAATTAGGATTGCAGCCAAATCAATATCAATTGTTGGAAAGTCGGGGCGCTTACCAACTCGCCAGGGTTCCGAGACAAGCGTTTCAATAGTGCCTATAGTGTGATCTCATACTTGTTAAACAAGGTAGAAAAATGATTACAACTAAGAATCTTCAACTACTTGCCGTCGAAAGGATTCACATAGAAGCTTTCTTACGAAGTAAAAGCGAGCTTGCAGCAATTTTAAACGTCATAGTGCCTAATAGCTGGCCTCTTTTCCCGGAAGCATTTTCCCTCCCTGCTGACGAATCTTGCGAATCCAATCCGCCTCCAACTGACTGGCACAACTACTTCTTTATTCATCCAAAAAATCAAGTGCTTGTCGGCAATGGAGGTTTCAAAGGCTCACCTGATGAGTCGGGGACTATAGAGATAGGTTATGAAATTGCTTCCGAATATTGGAATCGCGGATTTGCAACTGAGGTGGCACAGGGAATGATCGATTATGCTTTCGCTCACGAGGAGGTGAAAGCAGTCATCGCTCACACTTTAGCTGAAAAAAATGCCTCGAATAGCGTGTTGCAAAAAGTGGGAATGAAGTTCATTGCAGAGGTGGACGATCCTGAAGAAGGCAAGATATGGCGATGGCAAATAAGCAGGGATGAATATCATCCGACTTGAACTGTAACGCCGTTTGGCTGTTTAAGTCACTGGTTTTGGCGGTAATTTGAAGGTTCTCGGTTGGAGCATTAAATCTGGCATATTGAATAAAAGCTATAATCTAGTCACTACCTAAAACCCGAAGCTCGGAGCCTACAATGGTTTCAATTCTCAACAAACCCTCCTCGTTAATCCATGAGATTTGCATTGAAAAAGTCGATGGGTGGAAGTTCTTCAAATTTAGTGAATCGCTGCAACAGCGTATGGAACTCTTGTTAGAGAAGAAAAAGGCCGATCAACTAATGGCAGAAGAGGTAGCGGAACTCGACGCCATTGGGGAATTAGATCGTATCTTTACCCACATCAATGCAATGATGGCGGCTCAAGATGTCAATCAGTGATCCGACGAGAGAGGCGGTTCGAGAAAGAGCGAGCTATTTATGTGAATACTGTCATATATAGCGGTTCTTGGTCAGGTCAGGTACTTCCTGGAAGCTAAAAAGCTTGACAATCAATGGGTTAAGTGTACCTAACTAGGGTAATAAATGCTATAGTTTGGCTGGATTTGTTGCTAAGAATCCCGGAAAACAGCTAGATATGGAGCATAAGAAAATGCTCGATTACGTTTTTGTCCAGTAATTTCTTCCACAAGACCTATATCACTAAGAGCCTTAATTAAGGCGTTAGCGTTGGGATATGACAAACTCGTAATTTCTTCAGCGTGTTCTACATTAAATATTGGTCTGAAATAAAGGCTCTCAAGCAATGCGATTGCATTCCCTGATTTACGCCCCATTGTGTTTAGGACTAATTGGCGATGTTCTTCTTTTAAGTTGACTATTTTACGGGCAGTAGCTGCAGCTTCCTGAGCCACTTCGTAAACCCCACGCAGAAAAAATTTCAGCCACCCTTCCCAGTTACCACTTTCTCTGATAGCCTGAAGACGATCGTAGTATTCAGAGCGATATTTCTTGAAATAGTGAGAGATATAAAGTAGTGGGCGTTGCAGTATATTTTGTTCGCATAACAGAAACGTGATTAATAATCGCCCTGTTCTTCCATTACCGTCTAGAAAAGGGTGAATTGTTTCAAACTGAGCATGAGCTAATCCAACTTTGATCAAGGTAGGTATAGGTTGTGGACTATGCAAGAATTTCTCCAAATTATCTAGTGATTGGAGCATTTCATAGGGTGGAGGAGGGACATAAGTGGCATCCTTTAAGGAACATCCTCCTGCACCAATCCAATTCTGAGTGCGGCGAAACTCTCCTGGATCGCGCTCAGCACCTCTTACCCCTTGCATTAACTCTTTGTGAATTTCTCGAATTAATCGCAAAGATACAGGGAAATTCTTGAGCCGCTCAAGACCATAATTAATAGCAGCTATATAGTTTACAACCTCAGCCACCTCTTGAGGATTGTTCGGTTCTAAAGCCTGAGATTCAAATTCTAGGACATCTATCAAAGATGCTTGTGTGCCTTCAATTTGGCTGGAAAGAACTGCTTCTTTCCGAACATACATAAACACAAATAGATCGGGATTTGGTAGAGCATCCGTTGCTCCGTCTAGCCGCCCCAGCGCACGATCTGCCTGAGACAGCAGATCCCACATTTCCTGATCCATAATTATATCAGGTTTGGGTGGCAGCGGATTAGGTATAAAGGCTTTGTAGCCTGCAATCTGTTCGACATATTGACCGGCTCTAGTCCCTATGAACATTGTTATCGGTTCCGTTAATACTGAATACTCTTCAACTCTATATTATCAAAACAGACTTCTTTTCGTTAATAATCACATTTTTGACAAACCTGGAGGAAAACTATGCCCTACATCTAGGGGCTTAGAATGCAACCTAACACTACGGAGGTGCGCTCAATACAAGGATGCAATCCGGGGGATCGCCCTTAGGACTGGTGAGGAGAGCCGACCATACGTGCCATAATCAGCGATATTATCTGGTACGCGATCGCCTGAACCTATGGATGCGCTAATCGGCAAAACTTTACAGGGTGGAAAATATACCCTCGAACAAGAATTGGGAAGAGGCGGCTTTGGAATAACCTTCAGGGCAAATCACCGCTATTTAGGACAGCCTGTAGTCATTAAAACCCTCAACGAATCTCTGCGGCAGCAACCCAATTTTGCTGAGTTCGATCGCAAGTTTCAAGACGAAGCGAGGCGGTTGGCTTCCTGCGTTCATCCGAATATTGTCCGCGTCAGCGATTTCTTTGTGGAAGACGGGCAGCCTTACATGGTGATGGACTACATAGCCGGTCAGAATTTGGGCGATGTAGTCGGTTCAAATAATCCGCTGCCAGAAAATCTTGCAATTCTCTACATCACTCAAATTGGCGCTGCTTTAAAAGTTGTTCATCAAAAGGGTTTGCTGCACCGAGATGTCAAGCCGCAAAACATTCTCTTGCGCCAAGGTACTCAGGAAGTCGTGCTGATTGACTTTGGCATTGCCCGCGAGTTTACTCCCGGTGCAACCCAAAGTCACACTAATATGGTGTCCGATGGCTATGCGCCGCCAGAACAGTATTTTGCCCAAGGAAAATATACGCCCGCAACAGATGTTTATGGTATGGCGGCGACGCTTTATACTCTGCTGACAGCACAGGTGCCGGTGGCTGCAATTTTGCGTACCAGTCAGCCGATGCCTTCGCCCCGCGACTTGCAGCCTCAGCTAAGTGCGGCTGTCAGCTCTGCAGTGATGCGGGGGATGACGGTAGAGGCTCAAAATCGCCCTGCTACCGTGGATGAGTGGCTGTCGCTGCTGCACGGGCAGCCTCATGGTGCAGCGTCGCCAAGCACCGGGCCGACGGTGGCGGTGATTCCGGGACACGGGCCTCAGTCGCCTGCGGGTTCCAGAACAGCGCCTGCTGTGGTGCCTTCTGGGGACAACAACCGCAAGGTTTGGTGGATTTTGGGGTTCGTGGCGATCGCACTTATTGTTGCAGGTTTGGTCGGGATTGCTAGGGTTTTCCTCAACCGGCCGTCTTCGGAACCCGCACCTGTGGCCCAGGACGATCGCACTTCGGCCCCTGCAGATCCAGACGCGCGCTCACGCCCCGCACCAATTCCCGCGCCGACATCAACGCCAGCCCCGACTCGCAGAGAAACTCCAGCGCCCGCTGCTGAAACTCCAGCGCCGGCTGTTGAAACTCCAGCGCCGGCTGTTGAAACTCCAGCGCCGGCTGCTGAAACTCCAACACCAGCCCCAGCGCCAACACCAGCGCCTTCTCCGGAGGCTGTCGAACCCACACCAACGGAAAAACTTGTTGACAAAGAGTTGCCGCCAGATCGATCGCCCGCACCCAGCGAACAACCGGGAACCAATTATCAGAAGACTCCCACAATCCCTGGGTATGCGGTTGGTACGCCGGAAACTCAGATTTTATCCGAATTGGGAGAACCGACTGACTCTCAAGCCCGGGGCTATTGGCCGAATACTCGCACCGCACTTTACGAAATATTGCCCAATCGGATTACTCTCGGCTACATTTACGATCGCGATTCGGGCGAGCTAGTACAAACAGAGGGTTCTTTTGCCCAGTCGGTGGACGATTTGGTGGTGCGAACCGCCTTAAACGGGATGGTGGGCGGCGCCAGCGGGGAGATTTTGCAAGGCTTGGGCGACGTGCAGCAGCGCCGGAGTAATCGGTTTACGTTTAGGAAGGGTTCGCTCGAAGGGATGATCGAACGCAACGAGCGCGATCGGATTTACATCGGCGTCTGGGACGACAACTTGCATTAAACTTGGCATCGCTGACATTTTGCACCCTTGTCAATAAACCTGGGCGGGCTCTTCGGCCCACCCCACAGGAAAACTCAACTCTTGTGGAACAGGCCGGAAAGCCTGTTCAAGAAAATGGTGAAAGATGTAAATATTCCCCACTCAGCTTTGTGGCAAAATCGAAAATCCAAAATCTAAAATCTAGTTGACGCAACACGAAATATTGTCTATGATTAAAGAACACACGAGGGGCTGTAATGGTTTCGACAGGGTGGCGAAAGCTGCTCCGTGATGCAGGTCGAGAGGGAGTCTACTCTCGTTAATATCGGCTCAAAAAAAATAGTAAATGCGAACAACATCGTTCCTTTCGCTCGCAAAGCCGTAGCTGTAGCCTAAAAACTTCTTGAGCTTGGTTTAGAGTGTATGCGACCTCACTCCGTTAACGGTAGCATAACAACCCCCAACGGATGCCCTAGCTAAACGTTTCTAGTCGGCTAGCTAGGAAAGCAATCACTAGAAAATCCCCCCATTTGGGATAAAGATGGTTCCCGCCCTGAGGATTAGAAGGGATAAACCTGTGAACGATCGGAAGGTAAATACCCGCTTTGGACGGCAGTTCGATTCTGCCCAGTTCCATAAAAAAAGTGACGTAAAATCAATGGTTTAAGCCATTTGAAAGTTACTTTAAAGCATTAAAAGGGCCCAGAGTTAACTCTGGGCCCTTTTGTTTGGCATTCAATGTTCAATCTAAAACCTAAAATCTAAAATCTAAAATAGATTAGCTCGATCGACTAAGTAAAAATACATAAATTATATCAAATCCGTTAGCATCGGAATAGTAAATTCGAGTTCACTGTTGACGGTTGACTGTTCACGGCGTCAACAGTCAACAGTCAACAGTCAACCGTCAACATCATTCCGGTGTAACCGGAAATGATATTACCAACCCATTAGCTACGCTGCGGGCTCATATAATTAGAACTTCACCCTGTCTGTGCGTTCTTGGAGCCTGTCGGGCGATATACTATTAGGCGGTAAAGCATTAAAAATCTTTACAAAGACCCCGATTTCTAAGCCTACTCCTACGAAGGACGGGTGAAAAATTATATGCTGACCGCTCAAAAGCTGGACAAATGAACCCAGGAATTGACTTACAAGGAAGTTTCGTAGAAGCCCTCATGAATTTGGGCTTACCGGCGGACATCGCCCAAGTGCTTTGGCTACCGCTGCCGATGTTGCTGATGATTGTCGCTGCCGTTTTCGGGGTACTCACTAGCGTCTGGCTGGAACGGAAAATTTCCGCCGCCGCTCAACAGCGGGTAGGCCCGGAATTTATCGGCCCTCTGGGAGTGCTAGCACCCGTTGCTGACGGTCTGAAGTTGGTATTCAAAGAAGACATTGTACCGGCAAAAGCTGACGCGCTGCTATTTACCCTAGGCCCGGTAATTGTGGTGATTCCAGTTTTTCTCTCCTACTTAATCGTGCCCTTCGGAGAGCATATGCTGATCGCCGATATGGGGACAGCGATATTTCTGTGGATTGCCCTGTCTAGCATTCAGCCGATCGGCTTGCTGATGTCCGGCTATGCTTCAAACAACAAATACGCCCTCCTCGGAGGACTCAGAGCCGCAGCTCAATCCCTCAGCTACGAAATTCCCCTAGCTTTGGCAGTATTGGCAGTCGTGATGATGTCCAATAGCCTCAGTACGATCGACATCGTACACCAGCAAACCGGCTACGGCATTGTCGGCTGGAATATCTGGCGGCAACCAGCAGGTTTCCTGATTTTCTGGATCTCCGCACTAGCAGAATGCGAACGGTTGCCCTTTGACCTCCCGGAAGCAGAAGAAGAATTGGTAGCAGGATATCAGACGGAGTACACAGGCATGAAATTTGCTTTGTACTATATCGCTTCCTACGTTAACCTCGTCCTTTCTTGCCTCCTAGTAGCAGTTTTGTACCTCGGCGGCTGGGAATCCCCGATTCCTGTCGAAGTGCTGACAAATGCGCTGGGATTGAGCGAGACGACTCCTTGGTTGCAGGTAATTACTGGCTTGCTGGGCATTACAATGACCATGTTGAAAGCCTACTTTTTCCTGTTTCTGGCAGTTCTGCTCCGCTGGACTCTGCCGCGAGTTCGGATCGACCAATTGCTAGATTTGGGATGGAAGTTTTTGCTGCCCGTTGCTTTAGTTAATTTGCTATTGACCGCAGCTTTGAAGCTTGCCTTTCCCTTTGCTTTTGGCGGTTAATTGATAATAGGTAAATGGCAACAGCTAAAAAAAATAGCTGTTAACCAATTACCTATTATCAATTAGCTATTACCAAAAACTCAAGTACAGAGAGAGAACACCATGTTAAAATTCCTCAATCAAGTAGGCGAATACGCCAAAGAAAGTTTTCAAGCTGCTAAGTATATCGGTCAAGGTCTAGGTGTTACTTTTGACCACATGAGACGCCGCCCGATTACGGTGCAGTATCCTTACGAAAAATTAATTCCTTCCGAACGTTTTAGGGGCAGAATTCACTTTGAATTTGACAAGTGCATCTCCTGCGAAGTTTGCGTTCGGGTATGTCCGATCAACTTACCTGTAGTGGATTGGGAATTTAACAAAGAAACCAAGAAGAAACAACTCAAGCACTACAGTATCGATTTCGGTGTTTGTATCTTCTGTGGCAACTGCGTAGAATATTGTCCGACTAATTGTTTGTCGATGACAGAAGAATATGAGTTAGCCACCTACGAGCGCCACGAATTGAATTTTGACAACGTGGCCCTCGGACGTTTGCCCTACAAGGTTACAGATGACCCGATGGTGACACCGATGCGGGAATTCGCTTACTTGCCGAAAGGTGTGATCGACCCCCATGAAGTTTCCTACACCGATCGCCGCGCCGGTCTGCGTCCAGAGGAAATTATCGAAAAGTAGGTAATGGGGCATGGGGCATGGGGCATGGGGCATAGTTAGTAATTAGTGATGAGTGGTTACTTGTTAGTAGTTTTTCTAATAACTAAATAACTACTAACAAATGCCCAATGCCCAATGCCCAATGTCCTCATGCCCAATTACCAATTCCCAATTACCAATTACCAAAGGATAAAAAATTGTGAATCTAGCTGAAGGGGTTCAAATTGTTTCATTTGGCATACTGTCCGTAATGATGATTGGAGGAGCACTAGGAGTAGTGCTGTTATCCAACATCGTTTACTCAGCTTTTTTGCTGTGCGGCGTATTTACCAGCATTGCCGGCTTGTACTTGTTGCTGAATGCCGACTTTGTAGCAGCAGCGCAGGTATTGATTTATGTTGGCGCTGTTAACGTCTTGATTTTGTTTGCGATTATGTTGGTGAACAAGCGAGAAGATTTCCGCATAATTCCCAACGCTTGGGTGCGTCAAGTAGCAACAGCAGTAGTTTGCGTAGGCTTGTTTGCGCTTTTGGGTACGATGGTGGTGTCTACTCCTTGGGCTATTGTGGCAACGACAGGAGCACCGGCAGAAAGTTCGATCGTCACGATCGCCAAACATTTCTTCACCGACTTTTTGCTGCCTTTCGAGTTAGCATCAGTGTTTTTGTTGATGGCAATGGTGGGAGCAATTGTCTTGGCGCGCCGCGATTTTTTCCCGGATGAACTGTCAAAGAAGCTATCCGAAACACCTGCTTTGAGTTTGCCGGAAAGACCTCGCGAATTAGTTTCTGCCGGAGATGTGTCTTCGCCAGAATCTAAATAAAAGTAGTTAGTCTAAATGATTCGTACATTTAAGGTAGGGGCAATTTACCCGTGGTTGCCCCGCTCGGAGGTAGGTACCTATCACTACCCCTAGTGTATGAATGATTTAGACACGCTACAGTAGGGTGTTCACTGCACCTATCTCTCTGTCTTGTAGTAATGTTGATTGAGAAAGACTCAAAAAATTTATGCAACTGCAACTCCAGTATTTCCTGTTATTAGCCGCCGCACTTTTCTGTATTGGTATTTACGGTTTGATTACCAGCCGAAATGCAGTGCGCGTGTTGATGTCGATCGAGTTGATGCTGAATGCTGTCAATCTCAATTTGATGGGTTTCTCCAATTATCTCGACCCTGTACAAGTTAAGGGCCAAGTATTTACCGTGTTTGTAGTTACGGTAGCGGCGGCTGAAGCTGCGGTGGGTTTGGCAATAGTTTTGGCGATTTATCGCAACCGCAATACCGTAGACATGGAAGAATTTAACTTGCTGAAGTGGTAATTAATCAATAGTCATCAGTCATCAGTCATCAGTCATTAGCGATAAACTAATGCAGATTAAAGACTGATGACTAAGGACTAAGAACTAATGACTAATGACTTCTAGTAATTTCTAGAGTAATTCTACCCCCGAAATCAGGGATGGGGGCAGCAGGTTTCGAGAGTTGTAGTTTAACTTTTTCCACTAACGGTAGTTCTAAAAGCGCTTGAGCAATAGTATCTGCTAGGCGTTCGATTAATAAAAATTTCGACTCTTGGACTAGCTTTTGAATCAGAGTAATTGCGCTGCGGTAATCAAGAGTATGTTGAATATCATCACTTTTTCCAGCTTGCGATAAATCCAGCCAGAGAGTAACATCCACTTCAAACCACTGTCCCAAAACTTGCTCTTCAGGCAGATAGCCCGTATATCCGTAGCAGCGAATTCCTGTAAGTTGAATAGAATCCATTTTGCAATAAACTAAAAGTGCGTTGTCTATACCAATTTGTATTAAACCAGATAAAGTTCTCTTTCTCTTCCCTCTCTTTTTTTGCCCTTTTCCTTCTCCCTCTGCGCTCTTTGCGCCCTCTGCGGTTCAATCACTCTTATTCTCTCTTAAATTTCACAACTCTCCTCCTTTCTCCAACTTGTCGAGTAAATCCTCAGCAACTTCATACCATTTCTGCCTAATTTCAGCATCTTCTGGCTTTTCTGTCAAGCTGCGCCCTTGTAATTCGGGATATTTATTGTAATATAATTCATCCACTTTTTGATAGAAAATATCTTGATTAATATTGAGATTTTTGCGCCGTTTACCAATCTTTTCTTGACGAATTATTTCAGCTTGCTCTAAGGATGTATCGGGAGGTTGCTGGCGCGAAGTAAATTTAGGTAAATCCGGCAACTTGGGCAACGTGAAACCAGATTTGACTACACTAAAAGCTAACATTCCTGGCACCAAAACGACACTTAAACTCCCTAAGATTTTCCAAGGAATTAAGTTGAATGTGTTGTTGTTATTAACCAGTTGAGGATTTTGGTGAACAGGAGTATGATTGCTGGTAGCAGTTTGAGTGGTGTTTTTGAAAGGGCGGCCGACAAAGTTCATTGTCACCATTTGGGAAATTATACTGCCAATTTGAGATAGTTTTGGATCTTTGAGTGCTTCGCGGACTGCTTTTGCAGATTGGTAGCGATCGCCCGGTTGTTCTGCTAACATCCGATCCAATACGCTGGCTAAATTTGGGCTGACACTGACGTGCGATCGCCAATCCCAAGTTTTATTATTGATATCGTACAATTTTTGAGGCTTTTTGCCGCTTAACAGTACCAAAGCCGTGACGGCTAAAGCGTACAAATCGCTAGCAGCAGAAACTTTCCCCAGTCGTATTTGTTCTGCCGGCGAATAACCCTGTTTCCCGATCGCCGTATCCGATTGTCCGTTAAACTGAACTACGGCATTGGCTGCGATTTGTTTGACAGAACCGAAATCAATTAAAAATGGTAGTTTGTCAGCATCATGCTGAATAATATTATCCGGGGAAATATCGCGGTGAATTAAATTTTTCGAGTGGATGTATTCTAAAACTGGTAAAAGCTGAAATAGCAGTTGAGTCACTTCGGCTTCGGTAAAATTTTTACCTTCCTGCTGGCGCGATATCAATATTTCTTCGTAGGTTTGACCCTTGATATAATCTTGCACTAAAAATAAAGATGGATTCCCCCCCAAATCCGTTCGCAGGAGTTCTCGAAACCTTGGAATTTGCGGGTGTTGGAGGTGGTAAAGCATACTCGCTTCGCGATCGAACAATTCGGCAGCTTTGGGGCTGTGAACAACCGGAGAAAACTCTTTGAGTACGCAAGATTCGTTGTAGCGGTTGATGTCTTCGGCGAGGTAAGTGCGCCCGAAGCCACCGCGGCCTAATTCGCGGAGAATGCGGTAGCGTTTTTCGAGAGTCGAACCGGGGGCGAGGAGGGAGGAGTTAGACATAAACCACGGCAAATTGTTCGAGTTGGGGAGTCGCCGAGCACAGTATAGCTTATTGTAGCTAAGTTTGTTTGAATGTCAGGGCGATCGCCGGATTTAGCCCCAGATTCCTGCACAACTTCAGCTAATTATGTCAATCTTATCTGATTGACACACTAGACTTTGTAGCTTGATTCAGGAACGAATTGACCCGAAATTTAAGAAAGCTAACACTTTTTATTGAGGTAGTTGCACCTGGTCAACCTATCTGGTAATATTTGATAAATAAGTTATGTCACTAATTTTATTTCATCAGATAATCAACATGAGTGATTCAAAGCCAAAATGGAGTGCAGACGGAAGTAATATTCCAACAATAGATCCTCATACTAAATCCAAACATCAAATTATCGAAAAATATATTGAAAACCTCATATATACACTTTATGAAAAAACTCGTTTTGGAGAAACTACATTTACTTTTATAGATGGCTTTTGTGGGGGCGGTATGTATAAAGATGGTAGTGATGAATGGGAAGGTTCTCCTATTAAAATTATAAAAGCTGTAAGAAAAGCACATCAAAAATCCAAACGAATTTATTCACAACCATTAAATGTAAAATTTATTTTTATAGATAGTAAAAAATCGCACCTGAGTTGTCTCAAAAGTTATTCAATGATTAAAGCGAATTTAGGAGAATTAGTTGACGAACAACCGCATACATTTAATGAGGGTTATGGAGATAGGATAGAGGAATGTGAATTTCTACAGGGAGAATTTGAAAATTTAGTAAAATCATGTATTTTTACAGTTGAAACTCGTAGAGGTCATTCTTTCTTTTTGCTAGATCCATTTGGTTGGACAGATGTTTCAATGGGAACTATTAGAGACTTAAATAATCTCAGGGGTTCGGAAATTTTATATACTTACATGATTTCTTATATCAAAAGATTTCTTCTTGAAAGATACACAACACTGAAATCTGCTTTTGAAGAAGTTCTTGAAGCAGATGGATATTATGAAGAAGCCAACTTAGAAGACACAAGCATGGGAGAACAGTGTTATTTGAGAGACCAAACTGTCAAGCTCTTTATTGAAAGAGGTAAATCCGAATATGTTTTTACTTTTGCACTGATTCCTAAAGGAGAAAGTAATGTATTATACTATCTACTGCATCTTTCTAAGAACTTAACAGCATTGGAAGTTATCAAAGATTGCTTTGATTTAGAGAACAATCTAGATTATCAATACCATTATGAAATATATGGATATGGACTTAAAACTGCTGATTATTATAATCAAAATCAAATTTCTCTCCAATTGAATATCACCAAAGATAGTTATGAAGTTTGTATGGATAAGTTAGATCGAGATGTGGGAAATTTAATCAGAAAAAATCCCGAAGGTATTTCTTTTGGAGAAATAAAGAAAAGAACAATGGTACTTAATCCAGCTAACCGAAGGCTCTATAATGAATATATCAACAGATATATTGATGATAAAGAAATAGAAGTTTGGAGAAAGGATAAGTTATTAAGCGGTAAGCGAGTCAAGTTGCAAAAAAATGATATAATAAAACTACCCCAAAAATATCAAATTTCATTATTTTATAAGAGTAAGTTTTTTACATCTGATTCCTAAATAACTAAGCTCCAGAAACTCTCACAACCATAAACAGAGGCATATAATGTCTATCGTCAAAGGCACAGAAAAAATTGTCAATCCACTGCAAGAGAGTGCGCTTAATAAGAAGGGACTATGCGACTATGTAATTAACGTAGCCTCTGGTTGTCTGCACGGGTGTACCTTTTGTTATGTACCCTCAACGCCAGCAATTAGGACAAAGCAAGCACAACTGCGGGAAAGGGGAGTAAGCAATCCTCAAATGGACTGGGGACAGTATCTTTTTGTTCGTGAAGATATACCCGAGTTACTAGAAAAAAACCTAAGTCGCAAAAAGTCTTGGCGCGAGACGCCAGAAGGAAAAGGAGTAGTTTTATTGTGTTCGGGTACTGACCCATATCAAAACCAGCAAACGGCAAATATAACTCGCAAGACCGTCGAGGTTCTATTAAAATATAACAAAAGAGTCAGAATTCTAACTCGTGGTTTATTGTGGGTAAACGATCTCGAAATTCTCAAAAATCCTAATGTGACAGTTGGCATGAGTTTGCCATACCTAGATGATGACGAGCTGATTCGCAAGATAGAACCTCAATCACCTCCACCTTCTAAACGCTATGAAGCTTTGCTAAAAGGTCATGAAGCTGGATGTAGATTGTATGTTGCAATGGCTCCCACTCCTCCTACCATGACATTAGAGGACTTTAAAAGATATCTAGAGAAAATCATGAATGTGAATCCAGAGGTTATTTTTTGGGAACCCATTAATGCTCGCGGGACTAATGGTAAGCGAATGACAGCAGCAGGTTTAGATTTTGCTCATTCAATTATGACTAGAAAATCATGGGCAGAATGTTTTAGCAAACAATGGGAATATATTGAAGAAGCAGCGAAAGATGTGGGGTGTGAAGAGCGACTACACATTTGGCCAGATCCCGAACTAAGAGGATATGTGGATGAAGCTAAACTAGAGCGTTGGTTGTATAAACCGACAGTAGAAAAGTGGGATAGTCTCACAGCTTTACGGACTAAGGGAAAATCTAGTAGCACCAAGGACAAGAATTACTCAAATGCTTACAAATCCCGATGAGTAAACCCCTTCGCATCCTTCCCTACATAACTCGCGGCCACATGACCATCTCCAACAACTCGATACTTATAGGTAATCAACCCCTCTAAACCGACAGGCCCGCGAGGCGGCATTTGCTGCGTGCTAATCCCCACTTCTGCACCGAAGCCGTAGCGGAAACCGTCGGCAAATCGAGTCGAACAATTGTGATAAACTCCCGCCGCATCTACTCCATTTAAAAAAGTTTCGGCGGCTTGGCTGTCTTCGGTAACAATAACATCTGTGTGTCTGGAACCGTAAGTATTGATATGGTTAATTGCCTCTTCCACAGAATCTACTATTTTGATTGACAAAATCAAATCGCTGTATTCTGTACACCAATCGGTTTCTGTCGCTTCGGCAATATTTTCGAGGATGGCGCGAGTTTTTTCGTCTCCCCGCAATTCAACTTTTTTCTGCTGCAAAGCTGCGGCAACAGCGGGCAGGAATTTGGGGGCGATCGCACTGTGAACTAACAAGGTTTCAATGGCATTGCAGGCTGCTGGATACTGAGTTTTTGCATCCACAGAAATCTCTACTGCTTTCTGAATATCCGCCGCTTTGTCTGCGTACAAATGACAAATTCCGTCGGCGTGTCCTAACACGGGAATTCGGGTATTTTCCTGCACGAACCGCACGAAGGAATTAGAACCTCTGGGAATAATCAAATCTACATATTCATCCATTTTGAGCAGTTCGATTGTTTCTTCCCGCGTGGTGAGCAACTGCACGACTTCTGGATTAACAGGAGTTTCTGCTAATGCTTGATGTATCACTTTTGTCAATATTTCGCAGGAACGGACTGCTTCTTTGCCGCCTTTGAGAATGACGCCGTTTCCCGATTTGATTGCCAAGGATACTATCTGAATTAAAGCTTCTGGGCGCGCTTCAAAAATAATGCCTAAAACGCCCAAAGGACAGGTGACGCGCTTCAGAATTAATCCTGTATCCAATTCACGGTGGATTTGCACGACACCGCTCGGCTCAGGGAGTTTCGCAACGTCGCGCACCCCCGCGATCGCACTTTTCAACTTGCTCTCATCCAACTTTAGGCGATCGTACAGCGGTTTCGCTATTCCATCCACCTCAGCAGCCTTGCAGTCAGCAGCATTCGCCGCCACAATATCCGGCGCAGCAGCTTCTAAAGCTTTTGCAATAGCTTCAATAGCTTGATTTTTGGCATCAGCGGACAAAACTGCCAATTTTCTAGCAGATACGCGCGTTTTTTGGGCAATTTCAATAATAGACATGGCGAGTAATTTAAATATTTTTGAGTTTTGAGTTTTGGGTTTTGAGTTTTGAATTGAATCCGCACAAATAAATTTCGGGGCGGTTTTCAGTCTTAACAATTCTAGAGGAACTTCTATATTTTTGTTGAAACCCCTTACAGCAATCCGCATTAACAGGTTAAAACAGTCAAGTATAGATAAAATCCCACGGTCATTTCCATTTGTCAATAACCTTTGGAGAGTATTATGTCATCTCACGCCCCTTTACGCAAGGCAGGGCGAGCCGCCAAAGCCGGCGTTAAACTGATACAGAGATGCGGGTTATACCTTCGGTTCTGATTTGAAATTGCAAGACTCAACGGGAATGATTTATCTGCGCTATGCTTCTGGTTTTGGGCCAATTGGTAATTTTCTGTTTGGCCTGAAACGGGTTAAAAGTTGGATGGGAATGGATGTTAGCGCTTTGGGTTGGTTCCCCCGGGGTGTGGCACCTTGGATGGATTTGATTCAGCTTGAAAGCGATAGCGGTACGGTGGTTAGTAGCTATCACCGCTTCTGGTCTTTTGTGATGGGTATAAATGCGAGATCGATCGGTATTGCACTTCTATTCGTGTTATTTCCAGCTTAAGATTTGATTGATTTATTTTAAAAATGTAAAATCGTCTTCTTTTAGATACCCGACTTCTTCAAGAAGTCGGGTATCTGGATATTGTGTTGTTTTCGGTGGGTTTACTTAAGATTAAGAAACCCGGTTTCAGAGAGTCAGAGTTCCTTCAGGACTGATTCTCAGTCAACACTTTATATCAATTCCGGTTACACCGGAATGATGGGGAGTGATCCGTGGGGGAATGTGGAATTATTGACCTTGACTTTATCATTCCCATGCAACCGGAAACGATATTAATTCCCCATACAACTGGTTATTAACCGACCGTTTGATCGGTATTGGAAGGGGGGGTAATTTTTTTGATAACTCTAGCAGGTATTCCAGCGACAATAGTATAAGGCGGTACATCCTTATTAACAAGAGAACAAGCAGCTACCACTGAATGTTCTCCAATTATACAAGGTCCAATAACAGTAACATTACTAGCCAGCCAAGCTCCCTCCTTAATGATTACGTCTTTTCCCAAACCCGGAACAGTTATCTGTCTTTCACGTCCGAATTTATTATAATCATGTGTTCCTGTTAACACTGCAACATGAAGTCCAAAAAATACATATTCTCCTATTTGGATAGTGCCAGAAATTGTGTTAAAAGTAGCATTGTTTACCACAGCGGTTTCAGCAATTTGCAAGCGTTCTTCATTTCCGTAAAGCAAGTATTTAAACAGGAAGCCTGTGTCCATGTATCTTGTGATAGCAAAATTTGCTATTTTGGCAAAAAATATATCGTAAATCTTAGTTACAACAAGTTTTATTATTTTTTTTATCATGGTAAAAATTCCTCTTTTACTATTAAATAAGGTTGAGCATTTCCCACACTTGCCAATCTTATGTTGATTAGACACAGATGGTAGTTGAGCGAGACGATCCGGGGATTTGAGATTTGGGATGCAAGAATTACGATTTGTGACATCATCTAAAATCGTAATTCTTTATTGATTAAGACTTTCCCGTGGCGAATCGAGCAACTGGCTTGCTCATCTTTGCGAGCGAGAATCTCTTGTTTAATCTTACCACTTTGATCCATCGGCGCAACTTCCATCGGACAAACCGAGTTTCAGTACTAACAACGGGTACATCCCCAAACGCCTTCCGTGCCTTGGTTGTATTTTTCCAGCCGATTTTCTGTATCGCAACGTCGCGCAGGCGTGCGATCGCACTTTTCAACTTGCTCTCATCCAACTTTAGGCGATCGTACAGCGGTTTCGCTATTCCATCCACCTCAGCAGCCTTGCAGTCAGCAGCATTCGCCGCCACAATATCCGGCGCAGCAGCTTCTAAAGCTTTTGCAATAGCTTCAATAGCTTGATTTTTGGCATCAGCGGACAAAACTGCCAATTTTCTAGCAGATACGCGCGTTTTTTGGGCAATTTCAATAATAGACATGGGAGGAATTTAAATATTTTTGAGTTTTGAGTTTTGGGTTTTGAGTTTTGAATTGAATCCGCACAAATAAATTTAGGGGCGGTTTTCAGTTTTAACAATTCTAGAGGAACTTCTATATTTTTGTTGAAACCCCTTACAGCAATCCGCATTAACAGGTTACAACAGTGAAGTATAGATAAAATCTCACGGTCATTTCCATTTGTCAATAACCTTTGGAGAGTATTATGTCATCTCATGCCCCTTTACGCAAGGCAGGACGAGCCACCAAAGCCGGCGTTAAACTGATACAGAAAACTGGCGGAAATCTCGTTTTAGCTTCCGGCGTCACCATCAGCCTGCTGTTTGGTATGGTGTTACAGCACTTCCGGATGTTATGAGGTACAATAAAATCGACTAAAAATAATATACCAATGAAAGCATACTCAGTAGATTTGCGATCCAAAATAGTAGCAGCCCATATCGAGCAGAAGCTGTCGATCAGAAAAACAGCAGAAATATTTGCCTGCAGTAAAAGCTTAGTTCAAAAACTTGTCAAGCAACAAAAAATCGACGGGAATTTACAGCC
>NZ_JAUBRM010000176.1:0-5580 GCF_036701905.1 Microcoleus sp. MON2_D5 | reverse complement strand
CGTATTACAGGTGATGGCATCATTGGTTTATCGCGATCGTTTATTGCAGCAGGCGTTCCGAGTGTTGTAGTTTCTCTATGGTCAGTATCTGACGAATCAACAGCCGAGTTGATGGCGGAATTTTATCGACAGATGCAGCTAACCCCTGATATTGCCCAAGCGCTGCAGAAGGCAATGCTGGTAACGCTGGTCAAACATCCTAATCCTGTAGATTGGGCCGCGTTTACTCTCATTGGCGAAGCAGAGAAACGTTAACCCGGAAAAGCTGATTTCTTGTCGTCAAGAAACCTAATACTTTTTCTTCCGTACTTAGTGTGCCAAATTATTCTTTTTCTCGTGTCCTACATCTTACATTCCGCCTTTTGACCGTCACATTAAGATATTTTTAATCGAGCCATGAGGATTGAGGGGATGGCTTTAGCACAGCATCGGTTGGCGATTCTAACTTCAGGCATTAAAGTAAACATTTCTGCATCGGGCAAGGCTCGTTGTATTGTGATTGGCGGTAAACCTGTGGGTGAGCGACATAAGTGGTGGAATTTTGTTTCGAGTCGCCACTCGCGCATTGAGCAAGCCAAACTCGATTGGAGAGAGGGACGGTTTGCTCAGGTTCCTCAAGCGACAGAGTTTATCCCGCGGCCAAAATAGCCCCTACTTATTTACTCTTTTCAAAACGCTCACGCCCAATATGCACCTGCCACTCCACTACTCTGGTAGATTCTGCTAACATACAATCTCGCGCGCGGGGGCTGCTGTTAACAATTGTTTGGGCCTCTTCCACACTTTCTGCCTGGATCACCCAAAGCCCCGTTCCATCATGGGGAGAAAACGGACCACAGCACAGCAGTATTCCTTTTTCCTGTTGCTCGCGAAACCAAGCTACCTGATTTTGGTCGTGTTCTGGATGAGCGATTTTGTAGTCGTAATACTCGGGAATGGTTGCTACAACAACCGCCAAAAGTTTAGCCATAATGCTTTTCCAAAACTGATAAAGTTCAAATCAAAATAGCATAATACTCCAATTACTTTTGGTCACATCGGCAGTATTGTCATTTTTGAGTAAGTGATTGAAGCCCAGCTATGCAATTCCTAATTCTCTATTTTACTGACGTACAACTAGATAGCCCCGTGTCTTTTTGGAAGTTGAATCAGTAGTATTCATCGCTTTCCAAAGATTCTCTGTAGAAGCCCATACAGGCGGATATTTATAACTGGCTACGTCTTCAATCAGAAACCGATCGCTTTGCTCGTGATAGGCAGCAAGGGGAGAAATATGCCCGCTTTTACCCTGATCCAAAACAGAGCGTTGGTAGTTCACGATTATATAATCGCCGGAACGGCTAAGGTTGGCTTTAGCTTGAGCGCGAAATTGGTTAAGTGTTGTCTCCGACGCATAGTAGACCTCAACTTTGACGTTGTGACTTCTCAGTAAGGTTGCTAATTCATCCAGAGTCATCCCCGAAAAAGTGACGGCATAAGAAGAACGGATATTCTGGGTTTGACCGTCAAAAAAGGTGTCTTGGGTTAGGGGGCGGTATCCCTGTCTTTTGCTGCCGAGTGCATTCAGAACCGTCACACTGCTAGCCACACCACAATAGGCTGGACGTTTTTGAGTTTCAATGTGGGTGCTCAGCGGTTGAAAATCCTGTTTGCTCTTGCTCTGGTTCAGTAGCTGTCGTCCTTTGGGTGATTCTAGAGAAACCAAAGTTTTGGGAAGTGGTAGTCGGTCAACAGAAGGTGGCGAAAAGAGTTTCCAGGTAAAAACGCTTAAACCTGTGCCGAAGATTAGTAGAATACCCCCTCCAGCTTTTATTAGTCGCCCTCGCCATCGGTGATTGCCAGACGTTTGATTTAAGTCCATATCTTCATCTCTCTCAAGAACAGTAGTCAGAATTTGTAGTTAAATAATTAAACATTACCACGTCTAAACCTTGCCATCTGGTTAGTAGCTCGGGTAACTATCGCCTTTGCTTTGGACATCATTATAGCAAGTCTTTTCATTGTTATAATTTTATTCTAAATAAGGAAAAATTTTATTTTTATAAAGTGTTCTGAAAAACTTGGATTCTGTAATATAATTTTGAAATCTCTGCCTGGGAGCAAGATTGCATCATGCCACCAATGCCAACAGTCACAGTCAAATCAGGATACAAGCCACAATCTATCGATACCAGCATTGAGGCGGATGTGCTGATGTTTCAGCTATTGCAACAGTTAACACCCCAACAAAAAGTACAACGGACTTGCGCTTTCAATCAAGCGGTGCGAAGGTTGGCAATATCTGGAATAAAGAACCAGTATCCCAATGCTACTAAGACGAAAGTTCGGCAAGAATTTATTAAAAGGTGCTTGGGTGCTGAGTGGATAGAAGTTTTATCAGACAGTAAAGAGTGGAGTGAACTGGTGATTGCAGATCCGATCGAATTAGCGCAAAAAATAGCCAGGATCTTGCTACCGCTGAATATTCCCTATGTGGTGGGAGGTTCGGTGGCAAGTTCGCTGTTGGGAGAAAACAGATCTACGCAAGATTTGGACTTAGTGATTGACCTGGAAGCGCAAACAGCACAGAGACTAATTGATGCCATGTCAGGCGAGTTTTACATAAGCGAGTCGGCTGTGACTGAAGCAATCGCCAAGTCCAAAGCAGCACCCCGCGAATCATCTTTCAATGTCATCTATTTGCCTTCTATGGAGAAAGCAGACATTTTTGTGATGGGCAGCGATGACCCTTTTTCGGCTTCCGTGATGAGGCGACGCCAACTTTACCCTGTTAGCGGTTTAACAGAGGAGGGAATCTACATCTACTCGCCCGAAGATATCGTCCTGCAAAAACTCAGTTGGTACAAACTAATTCCTGGCGGTTCCCAAAAGCAGTGGAGGGATGTGCTGGGAGTTTTGAAGGTGCAAAGGGAAGGACTCGATCTCGCTTACTTAAACCAGTGGGCTGTTACACTCCAACTAACAGATTTGCTCTCGGGAGCGTTGCTTCAATCAGGATATTAAGCGTCGGTAATTGAGAATGAAACAAAACAAACAACAGCTTGCTATTGCTAAGAAAATCAAAAAATGGATTCAAACCACCCAAGAAGTTGAAAAAGCTCGATTTGCCATACCGATAACCAGGCTGACAAGTATCAAAAGTCTGTGCGTTGATGAAATTGCTGCCGAAAAGTTTGGGCTCTACATTGCTCGACTGGTGCAGCAACAGATGGAGCGGGCGAATTGTCCCGAACATTTCACGGATGAAGAATGGGAACAGCAAAAACAATTAGTGGATGAAGCAATCTCACTGATGCAAAGTTACTTAGAAAGTCCTAGTTACGAAAGCAGGCAATCTCTGAGAAACTTATTGAGAGACATTGATGGCTTGCAAGGGGATGACTACCGTAATTTTAGGTGGGCAACGGTGCGCTTTGTCCGTAGCGGAGATTTACTCAAGCTAGAGTATGCACTGCGGTGTTTCGTAGAGACAGATTTTCCCTATTGGACTTATAAACTAGCTAGAGAATATGTAGAAGGCTATGGATTGCAATCGGGTTCAGGTATCGTGGCTGAATCAGTACCTAGGTTGTTGGAAGTCGCAGAATTTTGGTGTCAGTATTATTTCGATCTGAGTTTGAGGGAGAAATTTCCCGATGGGGGTGTGAGCTGCGTTCGACCCAACCCGTGATAATTTTCAGATGCAGATTGAGGGTTTGTTAAGCCTGCAACCCCTAAGATTGTCAAAACCCGTGCCAGCACTCAGCACCTAATTCTACAATTTCTGCCGTTACAGAGCGGGTGTGCCACTAACAATATAGGCGGGAAAACGCTTATTTCCCTATCTAGGACTTGGAAGTGCTACCCGTAGAGTTGATTAAAAATAAAACTCTTATTTTCTATAATTTTTCCTGACGCAAATAATTAAATAAATCTTAAATACTATAAAAGAAAATAAGTTCACAGATAAACTATTTTAATATATTTAGGAGCGAGCTGTATGTTTCAGTATTTTGTAAGGATTCCTTCCCTTATTGAAGAAAAAGACGTAGACAAAGAAAACCTAAATTCGTCGATGCAAGTTGCTAAGTACAATTTTAATCTAGGCTTACAAGTAGGGGATGACCTTGAGCTGATTCTTCACTACGGTGACGAATGCTTTTCGTTTGCAAGTAAGGTTGTGAAGATATTAAAAGTTATAGAAAACGACAAAGAAAGACTTGATGATATTTTCAAAATCGAGGCTCATGTAGAAATTTCGGACAAAGAAGATTTTGTAAAAGTTCGAGAAATTCTTAAGGGGCTGAATTCATCGTCTCGCTCTGGTTTCCATCCAATGGGTTTTTCTAGCTAGTGAGGAGGGTAAATAGAATTTATCAGTTTGCGGGCAATCTTATGTTCAAAAATCTTGTGATTCGTCTAATCTTCACTGCCGGAGTTTTCTTTCCTTCTTTTTCTGGTGGGAGCGTTGCTACTCCGTTGCTCCAAGTTCAAAATCCCTTGCCATATCCGGCGGCTGACAAAAATGGAGACTACCACATTATTAACGGAAATAGTGGAGTCATGCCTTTTGTGTGGGAAGTCGTAGATCCAGAAGGTTTGAATGTTCGGTGTCAAAATAGGACTAATCAAAGTAACCGACTGGATCAGCTTGAGTTGCCAGTTGATAGGATTATACCAACTGGAGAAAGATTTGAAGCTGTTGGAATTTCTCTTGACCGACGGGGAAAACCTTGGATATGGGTGGGTAGCCATTCTATGAGTAGCACTCTCTGCTGGGTCAGAGCTAATACAAGTTATGTTAAACCGTTTCAAAGAAGGTAGTCGTGCATAAGTAATGATGAAACTCGCTCTAAGCCTATCTGTGTAGGGATTGAGGGAGCAAAAATTGTAACTCTTGCACCACTATCTCACAGAATTGATCGCAACATCCAATAGCCTTTCTCACTAAGAAGACAATAGCCAAAATCCGCTGCACTATGGTTGTGGCGGGTTTACTTCTTAAAAAACACTGCACTTTATACCCGCACCTGTGACGCAAAAAAACTAGACCCGCAACACTCCCACCGTGCCAGCCACGCTTAAGGTGCAACTCTGGGAACGTTACTCTTGCCAGCCATCTCATCAGTATTTCCCCGCCTAAAGCTTGTAACCCTTGTCGCTACGTCAGGATATCGGTACAAGCTGTTTCAAGGGGTTTCTGCACGATTGCTACTCAAACCTTTGTCATTGCTCTGCTTCAGGTTTAGGTTCCTTCGGTTTTTTCTCAAAGACTTGGATATTTGGCTCTAATAGCACAAAGCCGTTAGAGGTTGATTCACCCATCTTGCCACCGATAGCAGCCACCCACTGGGGATAGTTGGTAGCAGCATCCTCAAGCTTCTTCCATATTTTTGGTTTAACAGTAACGGACACTACCCGATCGTCACAGTCAAGCTCAAAGGTTTTCCAGTTGTCTTTGTTAGTCTCTACGTTATTCGGGAGTTCGTTAATTTTGATGATGAGTTCAAGCTTGCCAATTGTCATATAGCAAGTCTATTTGAGTCATGAATGTAGAACCACGTGAAACGCTGGCGATCATTGAATCGATTGTTTACAAAT
>NZ_JAUBRM010000175.1:0-5619 GCF_036701905.1 Microcoleus sp. MON2_D5 | reverse complement strand
TAATCATGATGACTTAATTCTATGCAGTCTTCAGGGTTTTTCACCCTTACAACTTTTCGGTAGTGTCACCAGAGGCAGTGGCACCACCCGGATACCATCCCGAGCTCGCTTGTTAAACCCCCAGGTGCCTCATATATTTGCCCCGTCACTCCCCCTCGACAATACCTCTATGCCTGGAACGTTATTTACACCACAGATCCTATCTAGGGTTTGCTGAATAAATAGTGGAAGACCCAGAGAAGGATTGATGATTGATTCAAGCCGACGATCGAATAAGTTTTTGTTTGCTCTCGTAAGTCGAGTTATAGTTTTTGATAATGACTAGCCCGGAAACAAGTGTTGTTTTCGCAAATAGACACAAAAAAACACACAAAAACCGTTTGAGTCCGGTAGAAAGATTCATGACTAAAAAAGTAATAGCAATGGCAGTTTGAGAAGTATTTGGAAGTTTAGCCATCACGAGAGCGGGGCTAAATCTTCGCTTTCCTTGACCGAACTTTCCCTCAATCGAACTGCGAATTCTCTCATCTTCTAATGCTTGCTTCTTTTTTTCTGGACTGACATTTGCTGGCGCTCTTCCGTCATGAGGGCCACTGATTCTAATCCCTCTTTCTTTACACCAAGCTCGGTTCTCTCTCTTCCGATAAATGCGATCGACATGAACAGATTCTGGATAAGAGCCGGTGAAGTTGCGATAGGCTTCTACTTGAGCCTTGAAGTCTCCTGATTCGTTAAAGTTATCCCAACTGATCCGGTCTAAAAATACATATCCCTCAAAGCTGCTCGCTGAGAGTTTTGCGCCAAACTCTACGGGTTGTCCGGCTTTTCCCCTGACTATGGGACGAATCTGGGGTTGACTTAAACTTACAATTCGGTCTTCAATACTTTGTTTATTCTTTTTAAATAACTCCAACTGTTGCCGATAGACTTCGGACACCACGAGCAACATCTTATATTGCTTTTTACTGAGGCTTTCTAGTGAAGCTCCTGACTCGATTAGCTGGGTGATATGAGATAGGTTTCTTTTGAGATACTGGAGTTGTTTTTTAATCGCTTTTCTTTTCTGTTTCCGGGAAGGTCGTCGTTGTTTAGCGACTTTTAAGTAGTCTTTTCGACCAATCTGACGGTAGGTTCTGGGTTTTTTAAGAATTTTATCTTTCAGTGGTTCATAGAGGACATCTATAAATTTTTCCGTGTGTTGTCTGGCTTGATTTAAGAGTTTTAAGTCGGTCGGATAACTAATATCGGCTGGGGCACAGGTGGCATAAGCGGATTAATTTTCCTTGATTTTTCGGCGGCTCAATTTCTGGTGATGGATTTTTTTTTTCGCCGTCGGCGCTGCCGATTTCTCGCAATTTTCTTACGACTTCTCGATTGACTTTGTTAACGAGTTAGGCGCTAATTGTTTGCCGGAAGTGAACTAATAAAGACGGGTCAAATGGCACCTCATTGCTGTAAGATAACTGACCGATAAAGTATTGCAGCTAAGGGTTCTCTCGGATTTGCTCGACGGTTTCTCTATCACTAATTCCCAGCTTTTCTTTAATGATTAATGACCCTAACGCCAGCCGAAACGATTTAGCTGGGGGACCGACTTCTGTCTCGAAGTTTTGAGCATATTCTGCTTCAAATTCTGACGCCCGGAATTAGCTGGGCTAGTTGCACCCAACGGTTATCTGCTGCCAACTTTCCCCCGAAGGGGAGGTCAAAGTCTTCAGCAGGGCTTGGGGCTTGTTCCACTTTTCGGTACACGATCGCCAAGGGGGATGCACGGGTTTTGAGCGATTTTAGCAGTTTTTTTGGCACGCTTACCACCCAAGTAGCGCTCACAAACCCAATTAGCGTCACTTTTTTCTCGTTATTCAGCAAGCCCTATCTATACAGATAGGATCTGTGGTGTTTTTGCTAATTAAGTTTTAAGTTGCTATACCTGTTAAAGTAATTTCGATCGCCCTCAATACAATTTGATTCAATGTGGGATAAAATTGCCGCACGCATTGCCGAAGTAACAGGAGACAAATTTTCGATCGACAATCGCCGTTCCGTCAGCGGTGGCTGCATCAATCAAGGCTATTATATCAGCAGCAGTGCCCGCGCTTACTTCGCGAAATTAACTCCAGCTTCCCAAGTCGCGATGTTTGAAGCCGAGGCTTTGGGTTTGCAGCAAATGCGGGCAACCCAGACGATTCGAGTACCTGATCCGATTTGCTGGGGAACTGAGGGGAATTCAGCTTATATTGTGCTGGAATGGCTGGATTTGGAAAGCCGCGGGGGCGATCGAGCTTGGGAGGAAATGGGGCGCCAACTGGCGGCGATGCACAAATACACCCCCCCCAACCTCCCCTTCGCAAGGGGGGGAAAAAAGCCTAATTCTGCTCGGGTGAGGGGATGTTTTGGTTGGGATATTAATAATACGATCGGATCAACTATACAAATTAATAATTGGACGGCAAATTGGGCAGAATTTTGGGCCGAACATCGGATTGGTTATCAGTTAAAATTGGCTAGGGATCGGCGCGGCCATTTTCCGCAAGGGGAACGTTTATTAGAGATGATTTCTCAATTGTTAGCTGGTTATGAACCTCAACCTTCGCTAGTTCACGGGGATTTATGGGGGGGGAATGTGGGGGTGACATCTGCGGGGGAACCGGTGATTTTTGACCCGGCGGCATATTTTGGAGATAGAGAAGTTGATATTGCTATGACTGAGCTATTTGGTGGATTTCCTAGGCAGTTTTACCGGGGATATAATCAGGTTTGGCCTTTGGATGCAGGGTATGACCAACGCAAAACTATTTATAATCTGTATCACATTTTAAATCATTTTAATTTGTTTGGTGGGAGTTACGAGTCCCAGGCGAATCAAATGATTAATCGAATTTTGGGTTAGTTAATAATCTGATTCTTTTTTAACTGCAACCCTCGCAGATAAACGCGGATTTAAGGTTTATCTGCGAGGGTTGCAAGTTTATTTTTGCTTAGCAGCAGCTTTTTTCTTTGCCTCTTTTTCGGCTTTTTTAGCTGCTTTTTCAGCTTCTAGTTGGGCTAACTTGGCTAGCTCTTTTTCTTCAGCTATTTTATCGAGATAGTAGTGGTAATCTCCCAAATAAGTGCGAAACTCTCCATCCCGGATTTCGACTATTTTGTTGGCGACTTGGGAGATGAAATAGCGATCGTGCGAAACGATAATTACGGTACCGTCATAATTCTGAATCGCCTCTTCCATCATCTCTTTCGCCGGAATGTCGAGGTGATTTGTCGGTTCGTCCAAAATCAGCAAATTCACGGGAGTCAACAGCATTTTTGCCAAAGCTAGGCGGGCTTTTTCGCCGCCGCTTAAAGCCCCAACCTGTTTGAATACTGTTTCGCCCGTAAATAAGAAACGGCCCAACAAAGTCCGAACTTCTTCATTTTTCCAGTCTGGTACTTCGTCGTGAATGGTTTCGATCACGCTTTTATTCAAATCTAAGGCTTCTGCCTGATTCTGTTCAAAGTAACCGGGGATGACGTTGTGGCCTCCCAATTTGACCGTACCTTCAGAAGGCTTTTCTAAGCCCATAATCAGTCGCAGCAGGGTGGATTTGCCCGCGCCGTTGGGGCCGAGAAAGGCTATGCGATCGCCCCTTTCAATTAATAAGTCTGCTCCCAAAAATAGGATTTTTTCGCCGTAGGTGTGCACCAAATCTTCAATTATTGCTACTTCGCGACCGCTGCGGGGTGCGGGGGGAAAGCGGAAATGCAAAGTTTTTAATCCGCCGGTGGGCGCTTCGATGCGTTCGATTTTGTCTAACTGTTTCTCGCGGCTTTTGGCTTGGGTGCTGCGAGTGGCGCTGGCGCGGAATTTTTCTACGAATGCTTGCTGTTTTTCGAGTTCTTTTTGCTGGCTTTCGTAAGCGCTGAGTTGGGCTTCTCTGGCTTCTGCTTTTTGCAGCAGGTAGGAGGAGTAATTGCCGAGGTAGGTGCTGGAAACGCCGCGTTCTGTTTCGACGATTTGGGTGCAGAGCCGATCGAGAAATTCCCGGTCATGGGATACGATTACCATCGGGGTTGTCAGCCCTTTCAGGTAAACTTCCAGCCATTCGATGGTTTCTAAGTCGAGGTGGTTGGTAGGTTCGTCTAACAGCAGGATGTCGGGTTTTTGCAGGAGAATTTTGCCCAAACTCATCCGCATTTGCCAGCCGCCGCTGAAGGCGCTGACTAATCGATCGCCGTCTTCGGGTTCAAATCCGATTTCGGGCAGAATTTTCTCGATTTGCGCTTCTAAACCGTAGCCGTTTAAGCCTTCAAATTGCCGTTGCAGCCGATCCATTTTGTGGATCAGTTCATCGAGATTGTCTGGGGTGGAGTTTTCCAAGTCTCGATGGACTTGCATCAGGGATTCGTGAACTTCGTTGGCTTCGCTGAAGGCGCGCCAAAATTCTTCTCTGACGGTGCGAGTCGGATCTACTTCAAATTCTTGGGAGAGGTAGGCGATGTGGAGGCTGGCGGGGCGAATGACTTCGCCTGCGGTGGGTTCGATTTCGCCGGCGATGATTTTGAGTTGGGTGGATTTGCCGGCACCGTTAACGCCTACTAAGCCGATGCGATCGCCTGGCTTGACTTCCCAGGTGACATCTTTGAGTACGACGCCTGTGGGGTAAATTTTACTGATGTGTTCGAGTCGCAGCATTGTTGTGGGGACTGGGGAAGGGCAGGTTTAGCGGCGGATGGGATGCCGGCGCTGAGGTCGAGTTAATCTTAACAAATTTTAATTATATTTAGGGTATTGCCAGATTTTGATTTGGTAGGAGTTACGCGAAGAAACGGGGTTTCTCTGAAAAATCGCAGATTCTCAGCTAGAGATATACGAAGAAACCCGGTTTCTGGCCTCGATATGGGTTCAGGACTATTTGGGTGGGGCGGATCGGGCGATCGTGTGGTTTCAGATTGAATTTCTCGAATAATGGTTGAGACTTCTGCACATTATAATAGTGAGTGTCAACCTCGATAGCAAAAGAGAGCGATCGTGCCAGCAAGTGACATTTATCATCAAGTTGTCAAACAGGCTCTGATTAAGGCTGGCTGGACAATTACCCACGATCCGTATCCCTTGGCTTGGGCGAAGAGAAACCTATCGATATTGGTGCCGAACAGCTATTAGCTGCTGAGAACAACGATCGCAAGATAGCCGTTGAAGTTAAAAGTTTTATCAGAGAGTCTAGAATGGCAGATTTAGACCAAGCTTTGGGTCAATATACTCTTTACTATGACATCTTAAAACGGACCGAATCAGAAAGACAACTC
Organism: Microcoleus sp. MON2_D5; assembly: GCF_036701905.1. Classification (NCBI taxonomy): domain Bacteria; kingdom Bacillati; phylum Cyanobacteriota; class Cyanophyceae; order Oscillatoriales; family Microcoleaceae; genus Microcoleus; species Microcoleus sp. MON2_D5. Next base: position 336 of record NZ_JAUBRM010000175.1, on the reverse strand, counting down.
TATCTTGCAATTCCACTAAATGCTTTTACAGAGCTTGTTGAAGGAGAAAATTTTGGTCAGATATTGCTAGATAATAACCGCCTCAATTTGGTTATTTTTAACAAAAAAATAGAGTGAATAGTACAAGGGAGAGCTTAAATAATTATCGCAAACTTGTTAAGCAGATCCTTACTGAATACGCTGAGATTCTAGTTTTTGACAGTGGAACAAAAAATGAAATAATTTTTGATTGGGAACATCACCGTTATATGTTAATAAATAGGGCTTGCTGAATATATCGATCGCACTTGATGTAGCCTGGGCTATGCGATCGCGAGAGCGAGGGTAAAGTGCAAA
>NZ_JAUBRM010000174.1:0-5654 GCF_036701905.1 Microcoleus sp. MON2_D5 | reverse complement strand
CAACTGGTTCAATATTTCACTGTCTAGTTTGAGAGGCTGCTCTTTTTTCATAATTATAATAATCTCCCTCCTGTATCATCTTTGTCAATACCCCCTGACCTGAATCCTTACAAAAAATCTTTATTCAGATGTTTATATCCAACTAAAAACTTACCATATTTACTAAAAAATAGCCACCTTTCATACCACTAGAAACTCTTCAAAATAGGTGTAAAACCCGCTTGCCCATTACTTGTCATAGCCGGAAATTGCGAGTTAAAATATAGATAACTAACCAATAAATCGTGCTAACTATGAAAATACAATCCTCCGTCTTAGTCCACCTGGGATTTGGCAAATATGTACGCTCCGATCGAGTAACAGCAGTAATACCAATTGAAGAAGAACGCGGGCCCGGTCGGCGCACTTTTGTGCACGTAGACGGCGAAGCAGACCCGATCGTTGCTTCGCGCGCGGAAGATACAATTGTTCGCGATTTGGTGCAGGAACCGCGCGAAATAACTCAAGCTCGCCAGCAACAAGAAATCCTGCAAGATTTGCTGGCAGATTTGAGCAATGTTAACGTCACCGTGCGCCGCATCAGCCGCGATGAAGGTGGACTCGATCTCGAACGTTTGGAGCGCCGCATTCGCCAAATTTTAGACGCCTAAAAAAGAAAGACCGCCCGGGCGGTCTTTTTTATTGTTGGTGTCGCTAAAAATTTTAAGTTGAGGGTTTCAATGTAATTTCGATGTCCGCTAAACCGGTGAGTTTTTCCACCGCTTGCTCTTCTTCAACTCGCGGTACAAAAATAGTTAAACCTCCCGGAACACACTCAATAGAAACCGGAGTCATGCCGATGATTTCGCCGTCTATAACTACTTTTTGAGGTGGATCGGCACTAATTGTTACTTTTTTTGCCCGCAAATAACCGATGTCGTCGCGATCCGTAGGATTGCCGCTCAAAGCTGTTTGCAATAGGTGATAAGAAGCTGCGATCGCCCCAGCTTTATTCTGAGGCGCAACCAGCGTCACGTCCAGCAAGCCGTCATCAAAAATAATCCCCGCCGGGCCTTGAGCTAAAATGGAAGTAGGCGGCGCTGCATTCGCCACGGTGACGGCCACAGCAGTAAGGCTGATAATTCTATCTTCGGTTTCGATTTCCGCTTCAAATCTTTCTAAATTGTTTAACTGTTTAATTCCTGAAAGAATGTAAGCCAGCATTCCCCAACGATTCTTCATTTCGCGATCGGCAAGTTCGACAGTTTCTGCCTCAAACCCCACTCCCGCTAACAAAACCATCGGCATTTCACCGTTGCAAATCGCCGCATCCACCACCCGCGTCAACCCTCCCAAAATATTTTCACAGGCGGTTTCAATTGTATTTGGAATGTCTAAAGCATTAGCAAAAGCATTAGCAGTTCCCCGCGAAATAATTCCTAAAGGAATATTTGTGCCCACAATCGCCCCAGCCACTGCGGACAAGGTGCCGTCGCCCCCGGAAGCAATAATTGCCTCAACTCCCCTAGCAACTGCTTCGCGGGCGATTTGATCTGCGTCTAATTCGGGGGTGGTCAGGCGAATGTCTAAGTCAATAAAAGGCTCTAAAAGTTCCTGAATTCTAGCTAAGTCTTGGTCGGGGTCGCTGTTACCGGCGACGGGATTGAAAATTAGGCAAGCTGAACGTTCCATATTTGGTAATAGGTAATGGGTAATAGCGAACCTGAAACCCAGGGTTTTTTTCCTTTGTATCGCAGTTTCGAGCGCCATCGCATCCCCCTTAATAAGATTCATTTTGACTGTTCTTATCCCCCCCTTATTAAGGGGAGTTAAGGGGGAGCAAGACTCAACTATAACCCTGATTTAGACATGGTTTTAACATTAAGTTAACACAAATGCCATGCCCGCTAAACTTCGACAACAACCCTCACCTATTTTTCCCAGGTTTAATTAAGACTTGACAAAAGTCCACTCTAAGACTTCGCGGGGAGCTTTGTGCAGCGCTTCCTTGATTTCCTTGTTGCTGTCGAACTTGACTTGATCCAAAAGGCACGCTTCGACGTTCACCGTAAACTTATCGTCTTCAAAAGGCCAAGGAGTTACAGTCACGAGTTCGTTGCTGTGCTGTACAATATCGTAGCGCTTGCCGTCCGGGCCGACACTAATTTCTAAAGCTCGTTCTCCGGCTGGTAACTCCCGGCTGCAAAGAATTAATGATAGCCGATCGCACCACTGGAAAAAAGCATAAGCTGCCTTAGCATCTTCCTCGGAAATTTGCAACTCTTTGCGCCATTTTTTTTGAGTTTCCAGTTGTTCGTCCAAAAACTCGTCGAGTTCCTTCGACTCTCCCCGCTTTCCTTCATTGAGAAAGCTCATGTGCATAGAAATCAGCATTGCTACCCACCTACCGCGATATAGGGCATTCTGCGCCATGGCTTTAATTTTCGGCAGAGAAGTTTCCGTCTGCAAGGTAAAATCAAAGGGCGCGCCCGCTTCAGTCAAAATATTTTCTTCCCATTCTTTCTCCAAATCGTCGTGATGCGAAATAGCCGCTATGGTTTCGTAGAGGCGCACCGGAGATTTCGAGCGCTTCCACTGTCCGCCAAGTTGCGCCGCGAGCAAAGCGTGGGCGCGGTGGTAAATAATTTCCCAGCCGGTGGCGGTTAAGTTAGCAATCATTGAATTTTTCTCCTCAATTAAGTTAATACGAGTATTTTGTGCGAGCATTCGGCTCTCGATCGCCCCGGCGCCTTAAAAAGGGGGGAACCGGAATCGGTCAAAGTCCACATTTTTAAGGGCGATCGAGACTTAAAGAAAAACGAAAGTTAAATCACAAAAGGTTTGATCGAGATATCCTGCCATTTCCCCTCAAATCGTTCGACAACCAAAGGTCGGATGCGGAACTTCGGGGGACACCCATCGAGAACATCAATCCGCAAACACGAATAAGGACGGCGCTTGTGGGAACCTTGACCGCTGCGGCCGACAAATAGCAAAGATTCCGCTACCCGCCGGCTGGCTGTTTCGGAACCAGACTGCCGCCCCAACCGATAAGCTTCAGGACTCAATGCTTCCTGCAACATCGGCCCTTCCGGGCGCTGGCGGCGGAGACTGTGGCCGCTTCCCCCGCAGACAATCCAATTAATCCCAGAGTCGCCGTGTCCGGTATTTCCAGTCCGCAGGTATTCCAAACAGTGAGCGTGGCCAGTCAGCACCAAATCTACTAGCGGACGCCCCCGCGCCGCTTCCCCAACTGCATCGGCCACCCCGTCGAGCACCTCGCGCAATCGCAACCGAACCGCCAAAGTTTGAGCTTGATTCCACTTTGTCGCCTCTGTCACGTAGGGGGGGTGGTGCAGGTAAATTACCCGCCCCCGCACCTCGGAATCGCGCCAAGAGTCAATCAGCCTTTTTTTCAGCCATTCGAGCTGTTCAACGTCGGTGGCGGCTGTTCTGTCGGGGGACAGTTGTTTGTCAATATCCATCAACATTTCGTCAACTTGCTCTAATTTGGCGGCCAAGTCGTCTAGCTGTTCGGCTTCCTCGGGAATTTGGGGGTTGAGCCGATCGCACATTTCGAGCATTGCCAATTTTTCTTGTTCCAATTTCTGGCGATCGAGTTCCAAATTCTGGCGGCGAATGTCGCCCTGTTTGGTTTTCGGGATCGGTAACGGTTCGTTGAAGGTGTTGGAGTCGAGGGCGAAGAAGTCGATGCCGCCGCTGCGGAAGGTGTAGTAGCGGTTGGGTAAGCGGGTAAAGCGTCCGGGTTGGTAGCGGAGGCAGCGGCCTGTGCTGGTGCTGGCGGTGTAGTGGGCGTCTAGGTGGCGATCGAGTTCTCCCGGCAATTTGTGAGCTTGCAGGTAGTCGAGAAACGCTTTGGCGTAGGCATTTCCGCGATCGGAACCGTGCCAGCCGACATCGAGATCCAACTTGGAACCCAACAGCCGACGCAGCGGCAAAGCTGTCGCCGACAGAATGCCGTAGACTATCGGCAAGTCGTAATAGTCGTGGTTTCCCGGTACGGGCAAAAACGGAAAATTAAACACCATGCGATCGTAGGCAATGCGAGAGGGATGCTCGCCGCCGACTATAAATTCTCGGTAGGGGCGAATAAAGTTTTGCAAGTAATATTCGCTGGAACCTACGAGATAAACTACATCGCCCGTGTGGAGGACGAAACGGCAAGTTTCGCGCTCCGAGACCATCAGTTCGGCAATCTGTCGCTGGGGATTGTAGCCGCGGTGATTGCCCGTGCCGCTGTCGCCTGCGACTAAAAACGAAAACTCTGGAGAGTCGGTGGTTTGAGATTCCAAAACCATCCGAGTTTGGTCGATTCCCCGATCGACGATCGAGTGTTCTTGCCACCGCACCCGCTCTTTCATTTTGCGGATTTTGACTGTTATTTGCGGGTCGGAAACGAATTTCAATTCACCTCTTCTCCAAAATTGCTGAGTTCCTAGTTAATCATAGTGTAGCGATCGGGCGAGTTTTTACCTCTCTCTAAAAGCTGAAAATCGACGCGCGGGCAGTCAGAAACCGGGTTTTTGACGAAAATACTTCGTTAAAATCGACAGCCACGGCCAAAAACCCGGTTTCTTTAGTTTCTTTGGTTTGACGCGCAGGCAGTCAGAAACCGGGTTTTTGACGAAAATACTTCGTTAAAACCGACAGCCACGGCCAAAAACCCGGTTTCTTTGGTTTTGATACGATCGCCCGGTATCTAAACTCAAATCAGGGCTGTGCAAATTATGCACAATTAAGTCCCAGTAAGCCATTCAGCTTTTGCCCAAATGTCTAGTAATTTTGCGAAATAGTTTTAAAGTTCTGGACTGGAGGGATTAAACCCCCTAATCTTTTCATCCTCGCAACTATAGGCGAGGAGTGTTAAGGTTTTATTTGATAATCTTAACTAATGCGAATGGGAAGTCCCGCGCTCTACCGAAGGTGAGCGTCGGGATGAAAATGAGCCAAAAAATAAATTGAGCGACAGCGAATCAATATCGTTTTTGTGCCCTATGATAATTTTATCGGTATTCTGCAACCTTGATAAATGTATAAAGCTTACAAGTACAGAATTTATCCCACAGATGAGCAAGAGGTCTTGCTTTCAAAGTCTTTTGGCTGTGCGAGATGGTTTTGGAACTATGCTTTGAATCTATGTCAAGAAACTTACAAGAATACTGGCAAAGGACTATCTAGGGCATACATACAAGGCTTGCTCCCTGCACTCAAAAAAGAATACGAATGGTTAAAAGAACCTTATTCTCAATGCTTGCAGGTGGTTGCATTGAATTTATCTACTGCCTACAAAAACTTCTTTGACAAGAGGGCGATGCTGCCCAAGTTCAAAGCCAAGCATGGCAGGCAGTCGATCAGCTACCCTCAAAATGTCAAATTCGACGGTGACTATATCAACCTACCTAAGATTGGTTTAGTTTTCTGTCGGCGACATCGTGATTTTGAGGGCGATATCAAGACCGTTACCGTATCTCGCAACCCGGACGGTAAACATTTTGTTTCTGTTTTGATTGACGATGGGAAAGAACAGCCTGAGTTAGTCCCAGCAGATAAAGCTATTGGCATTGACGTGGGATTAAAGGTGCGATTCGTTGGCTAGAAACCAATCTTAATAAAAAGATTAGGGGGATTAGCCGCAGGGTAATGAACCTTGATAA
>NZ_JAUBRM010000028.1:10968-78377 GCF_036701905.1 Microcoleus sp. MON2_D5 | reverse complement strand
TCGAATGCCAAGGCAAAACGCGAACTGAATTTTCAGCCGCGACCGTTGGAATGGGTGGTTGACACCGCCTGGAAATCTCGAAACTCCTGAAACTGGCTGTGGTGATGGCGCTGGGTGAGTTTTGATGTTGAGATGCGATCGCTCAAGAATACAATCAGTTTGATTGCAGTTTGATTAAGGAGCGTCAAGGTAGCTTGCAACTATCCATGCGGGATACCAAAGATGCGACGGGACGACCGAAGCCAGCCAGTACCGTGCTGCGCCGCCACCACAGCGTAGGTAAGTGACCCGCAAGAGCGCTCAGGTTGAAGGTAACGCGCTTGTACTCTATCCATTCGCCGTCCACAAAGTGTCCGGTAATTTCCCCAAAGCGTTGGCCCGCATCGTCTACGTCTGGATTAGTAGCAATGGTACTTTTCCAAATACGCTTTTGAACGCTGAAGCCGAAGTGACCGCCAGAAGATGCCAACCATAGTTTGTCTAAAGCGTGGAGGTCGGAACAGGGAATTTGCTCGATTTCTCCTGGCTCGAAGGAATCAGCAAATTCTCCTGGTCCAACGTTTTTGAGCATGAGTTTGGCTGTTTCTTCATCCGCTTGTTGCCACTGCCTAGCGCCTAAGAAATCTCGCAGTTGGGCATAATTTTTGTAGAGCGCTTCTACAGTAAGGGAACCAACTTGACCATCAGCTACAAGATTTTGGTCTTTTTGAAAAGCTTTTACGGCGGTTTCAGTTTTAGGGCCGAATTGACCATCTGGGTTGCCGGGATGCCAATCGGGGCGCTTCGATTGTTTAGATAAATCAATCAACCGCACTTGCAATTCCCGCACATCTTGTCGCGCTGCTGCCAACCCATCGCCTGATTTAAGAATGCTTTTCCATCCCAACATACTCTGAACCTCGTGATTTCCTTTGTACCTGAACCCATTCTGAGCAATCCTATGGGCGCATGACCAGTCGCATCTTTGAGTGTCACTCATTTGAGGGACAAGAAATGTGGGGTCGATTCTTCTCAAGACGATAAAGGGTCTTTTAGGACAGCAAAACTTTTCTGTTAGTTAGCTGTCTCCTACTTCCAAATACACTACTAGGCGACAAAAATTGTCTGACCGTTGGTCAAACTTGTAAAGTCATAGGTTGTGCTACCCGCTATTAGTTTTTCAAACTCGGAAGTTTTCATAGTGCCATTACTACTTCTAAAACCCACCGTTGTCCCCAATATTTCAACGGTATAGCTGCCTGATGTTAATTCCAGCGAGTCTCGATCCTTCCCGCCATAGAAAGTAGCAGAACCAGAACCCCTGATATAATCTGTACCTTTTCCTAAAAATATGTTGCCCAAGCTAGAAAAGCCGCTATCAGTAATGATGGAGTCCGCGCCATTACCAGTATTAATGGTACCGCTGTTGGCGATGGTCGCGCCAAAGCGAAAATCAGTCCTAATGCCAAGAATTATATCATCACCGTCGCCAGTATTGATGGTGCCGGTATTGAAGATGGCGCTGCTGTAAGTGCTAGTGCCAGTGATTATATCGTTGCCATCCCCGGTATTGATGGTAGAGGAATTGGCAATGGCGTCGCCCTGAGTTGAAATGCCAGTGATTGTGTCGTTACCCTCGCCGGTGTTGAGAAAAGAGGAATATAAAACTGTGCCAGAATACCCACCAGTGCCAGTGATTGCGTCATCCCCTTCCCCAGTATCAATGATGGAACCATTGATGGAACCAAAACGTAAGCCCATGTATTCGCCAGTACCCGCGATCGTGTCATTACCGTAGCCAGTCTTTATGATGATCGGGCTTTGCAAGTTGGGGTTGTTTGAGTTATGCTCGATTCCTACGCTCAAAAAACCCTGGGCAAGGCCCGTGATTATGTCATCACCACCACCCGTATCAATGGTGCCTCCTTCGTTGAAAATGCCATTACTCTCACGATCGCTCGACCTGTATTTTCCTTGTCTGTAACGGAGGCCAAGGATTAAGTCGTTTCCCTCACCCGTATGGAGCGTGCCCGTGTTGTGGATGCCACTGACCCTGTACTCGTAAGTATCAGGAATTAAGTTGCCGTAGTCTGCCGCAGCAACGATTAAGTCGTTACTATCACCAGTATTTACGGTGGCACTGTTGTAGAAACCGCTGATCCTTGTCGGAGTGCTGTTGATACTGTTCTCCCTGCTACCGAGGGTTAAGTTCTCGCCCGCAAGAGTATTAGCGAAGCCGTTATTAAGTATTCCTTCCTCGCCAGACACGCCGATCGAATTACCCTGCTCGGTAAAGGTTATACCTGAAAGTTCGATTGGCATAAGAAGACCTCGGAATTAGAATTAAAGCGAAACAGTATTATATGTAACCCTTATAGGGGTATCACGCTTTATAATATTTCATTCTGTATAATTTTATTTCTCAAGATAGCCCAAGCTATTTGATGAAAAAGCTTACTCGTAAAATTTTTTATATCGCCACAAATTAATTACCGACGACTATGATTATAACAGTGAATGGTTTTAACAGAGAAATAAAAATTGGTGGTATATTCAACTTCAAACAATAGTTTTAAAGCTGAAGTTAGGGTTATTTGGACAAGATAGATTGACAGGGTTGTTGCAGATTACAGAAACGGTTTCTCGATCGAAAACAACCATTGGGATAATTTTCATATAAATTTAACCTTGCTCAGTTTGCTGTTTATTTCTTGTAAATTAGCGGTAAAAAAAAGGTTATAAAAATGCAACGACTGTGCCTATTACTGTCAAGTAGTATTCGCCAATTTAAATCTTGTCCCCTGAGAAAAACTGATTTCACAAATGATCACTTTACTATCTCTAAAGCGAGCTGAAATCTTCAGAACCGATGAGATTGGGAGCAACACGTATCAAAGAAGCTAAAACTTCACCGCTGCTGGCTACTGTAATTAAGGTGCCGTCAGTTCCTGGCGAAATTGATAGCTGTCGGAAGGTCAAGCCATTGATTATAGCAACCGCCTTGGCGGTTAAGCTATAGACTGGAAGTAGACCTTAATCTGGCTCCGGCTGTGCTCTTATAGAAACCCATGCCCAAACCCTACAGTTACGATCTCCGGCAAAAAGTGATCCAAGCCATCAAGCTTGATGGCTTAAAGATTAGTGAAGCCACTGTTCTATTCGGTATTAGTCGTGACACGATTCGATTATGGTTGAAGCGGGAACGCGAGACAGGGGACTTTCAAGCACTGCCGAATAAACCACCTGGGAATGGGCATAAAATTACTGACTGGGGAAAATTTACCAAATTTGTCGAGGTTAATGGAGATAAAACTCAAGTAGAGATGGCTCAACTATGGTCGGAAGAAATTAGCGCTCGTACTATATCAAGAGCTTTAAAGAAAATCGGGTTCACTCGCAAAAAAAAACTTATGGTTATCAAGAGCGAAATGAAATAAAACGAGCTGAATTTAGAGAAGAGATAGTCGTGTATAAACCCGAAGAAATAGTGTATATAGATGAAGCAGGGATGGACAAGAGAGAAAATTATAGCTATGGATGGAATGAAAGAGGTCAGCGGTTTTACGATCTCAAAAGTGGGAGGAGGCAAGGGCGGATTAATATGATTGCTGGCTTTTGTAATGGGCAGTTATTGGCTCCCTTTACTGTTGAGGGTTTTTGTAATCGAACGGTCTTTGAAACTGGGTTAGAAGCTTGTTTAATACCGACGCTCAAACCCGGGCAAATACTAATTGTAGATAATGCCACTTTTCATAAAGGTGGAAATATTATTCAATTAATTGAAGCAGCCGGGTGTCAGTTAAAATACTTACCCTCTTATTCTCCCGATCTTAACAAAATTGAGCGATGTTGGTCATGGTTAAAGAGTCGAATTCGTAAACAACTAACTCAATACGGCTGTCTGAGAGATGCAATGGAAGCTGTGCTTCGCACAGCGGCTTAACCGCCAAGGCGGTTGCTATAATTGCACGGTATCTTGAGACTTGGCGAAATCAGCGATCGTATCAATTCCCAATCCGGCACCTAAAACAAATACATCATTGCCCGCGCCGCCGACTTGAATATCGTTTGCCAAACCGCCGTTTAGGGTATCAAAACCTTTCGCGACATTGAGGATATCGCTGCCGTCGCCCCCGACAAGGATATCGTTGCGCTAACCGCCTTGGCGGTTGCTGTACTATCGCCTTGGCATTGTAAATCTTAGCCCGTTAGCAATCTGGCGAATGTGTTCCTTGTCGGCAGACAGCATGAGGTGATTGTAGTTTGTCCCATTCAGGCGAATCGGTGTGGGATAGCGGACAATCAGCGTTGCCATTCTTTCCATTGTCCGATCTTGGTCAGAGGAAGGCAAAATTAAACACGCTGGGCGGCCCTGGATTTGTAACCTCTGCATCTGGGGACGAGTACCGTAGGGATTTAGTCTATGATTCAGTGCATCCTTACAAACATTCTGAATCGTTGACGGTGGCGGTGACGACAACCCCGTTATCTGGAAGAATCCATCCGCTGCGCTGAAACGTTCTTCATAGCCCTTTGTAGGTTGCCAATTGCTGGGGTAGCTAAAGGTAACACCATACGTCGAATTATTGTATAGCTTTGTACTGGGAGCAGGTTTACGTGAAACTTGCTTTTGACCAACTGATGGGGAAAGCTGGCTGCTACTGCTACCTGGGGAGAGTATTCCCGTTAGTGGCACGAAGATTAAAACTCCTAGGGTACACAAGAGTGAATATCGATAAACAATGTTTTTCATGGATTTTCTTGAAATACTCTACAAGGCTTACGCAAACAGCCAGAAATAGCCCTTTTTTTAAGGACTGTTTAGTTATTCAACAATCTTTGTGAATTGGAACAATCCCGAACTGTTTTACTGATACCTTCCATTCGCATTTACCTAAATCCGGTTTTTATAGCATTTCTCAGATAAATGAGGTATGTAATAAGGCTTGAAAATCTCGATATTCAGGTAATCTCGTGTACCTCATCTTTTTAAGAAAGGCTATTGGAACGGTAGCCTTAGAAATTCGGTTTGCTAAACACCTACCCGATTCGAGCTGCGGTACTGCCAAATATAAACTGAAAAACTGCCTCCTGTAACCCAAGAGGCAGTAAAAACGAGTGCGGGCAAATGCTTGAAGTTAGGCAGCGAAAGCAGTCAGCACCAAGAACGTCACCAACAAGACAGCACCGGCACCTTGAAGGGCGTAGCGACGCTGCTGGTCGGGTGAAGGGTACTCGGCGTAAGAAATTTTGGGTACGACGGCGTAGTTGTTGAGGGTTCCGTTTTCGTCGGTGGTGTACATCGCTTGTTCTTCCTTTGCTTTCTTATGTAAATCAATGTAACAAAGTGTTAAGTGATGTAACAGTGACTTGACACAAGCTCATGAGTGATGTTTGTCACCGACGATCGACAAGTGTGAAGATTGCAGGAGTCACTTGCCAAATGGCTGTCCCCACCACTGCCAGCATTCTTTGTTAAATGGCGACTTCCATTTATAGATAAGCTCTGACTCCAGTTGTAGTCGCTGTTTTCGATTAACTGGCGCTCCGTACCAAAACGCAATAGCCACAGCCACATCCAGGGAATAACGGCGGTGCAGTTCGATGTAGTTGGCAACGTAGCTATGGCAATCATGGCTCATCCACCGTTGTTTGGGAGTGCGGTGTGTTTCTCCCACATACAGCAGCAAGGGAAGCAGGGTGGATTAATTGTCGAAAAAATAAACTAAGCCGATCGGGCAATTTGATGATGCTACGTGAAAGATTTAACTGGTTTGTCTGGACACTGAAAACCGAAAAGCAACTCACAAAGCTTTTCGACCTGGGTGGCCATCAATCTTAAAGCTTGTGGAAGAGTATTTGTACCATTCATCCGAGCGAGCGATACTAAAAATTGTCTAACCGTTGCCCAATTAGCAGGTGAGTTGCCACCGCGATGAATACAGTTATCCTCATTTAAGGTCACCTCTTTAACCCAATGCAGTCGCTTCTCAATTAGCCAGTGTCCCCGAATTGCATCCGCAAATTGATGAGCCGACCAATCCAAACTACTTAAATAATAATGTGTTTCATGGAAATCAATCAATCGACGACGACTTTTTTTCCCTTACCATCTGCTGCCAGTTCTCTCGATCGCAATTATGTGTTTAGCGCCCGCCCACAGGGGTAATAATTGAGGAGCGATGGCATAAATTGTGGTGATTCGAGTTGTTGTGCGTCCATGTAGGTGTTCGTGGGTTTGATTTTTGTCGCTCTCACTCTGAGATTAGACTACTTTTTGAGAGGCTTTAAACAGATTTGATTGATTATCTTTGGGTAGTGAAGCATAGTAATGGTAAGCTGGTAAACGAGGATATTCAACCATTGCATTGGTGCAATTTGGTAGTTGGTGCATCATTACAATGCCTCTCTTCGCTGTTGACCATTACTATTCACCACTACCAAAAAAATTAGATGTCTCCTCCAAAACTTTCCTATCTGCCATGTAAGGTATGCAGCCACTTCCCCGAAGATGATTTTTCAAAAGTAGAGATATGTTCCCCATAATAATGACATGAGGTTTACTTTTTCCTGCTTTTGTATAGATTTTCCCGTGCCTGTACTCGTGTTCGATCGGATTGACTTTCTCGGCTGCTAAATAATCTTCAGGAGAGACGTAGGTGTCGCTTTTACTTGCAACCATATAATTTTGAGGTTGGTGAGGCACAATTATAGCCGTAGCTTGCGGGGCGGGACGCCATCGCCCTTTTTCAGCTTTCAGCCTTAGTTTTAACGACGGCGCGGGGCCGGAAGCCTGGCGCTATTGCCATTTTGCGGTTGCGGTTTTTCTTGCAGCTTCATCGTCAAACTAACCCGCTTTAACTTCTCATTCACCTCCAAAACCCGCACTTTCACAACTTGTCCGACTTTAACAATCTGTTTGGGGTCATCTACGAATCGATCGGCTAATTGAGAAACGTGAACCAAACCATCTTGGTGCACCCCCACATCAACAAAGGCTCCAAAGTTAGCTACATTCGTGATTATTCCTTCTAATTCCATGCCAACTTGCAAGTCGGAGATTTCTTTGATTCCTGCTTGGAAAGTGGCATATTTAAACTCGGCTCGCGGGTCTCTTCCCGGTTTTTCTAGTTCGGAAATAATGTCTCGGAGGGTTGGTTCTCCTACTTTGTCTGTGACATATTTCTTGATGTTTACAGTCTTAATTTTTTCCGAAATTTGTGTTATTTCAGTCAGAGGCAAGTCTAAATCCTTGGCGATCGCCTGCACTACCGGATAACTTTCGGGATGAACTGCTGTATTGTCCAGGGGGTTTTCGCCGCCGCGAATGCGGAGAAACCCGGCTGCTTGTTCAAAAGCTTTTGGCCCGAGTTTGGGAACTTTCAGGAGTTGGCGGCGATTTTTAAATGCGCCGTTTTCGTTGCGGTAATTGACGATATTTTTGGCAACTGTTGCCGTCATTCCCGATACAAATGTCAGCAGTTCTTTGGAGGCTGTGTTTAAGTCAACTCCGACATAATTAACGCAGCTTTCGACTGTTTCGTCGAGTTTCTTTTTGAGCAGTTTTTGGTCAACATCGTGCTGGTATTGACCGACTCCTATTGATTTCGGGTCGATTTTCACGAGTTCGGCGAGGGGGTCTTGCAAGCGCCGTCCGATGCTGACTGCGCCGCGGACGGTGATGTCGAGGTCTGGAAATTCGGCGATCGCCACTTCGCTTGCTGAATAAATCGATGCACCGGATTCATTCACCATGACTTTAATTGGTTTCCTTTCCATTTCTGCCAAAACTTCCGAAACAAATTCGTCTGTTTCTCGGGAAGCTGTACCGTTGCCGATCGCGATTAATTCAATTTTATATTTTTCAATTAAATGCTTGACAATTTTACCAGCTTGCTGGCGCTGAGCGGCTGCTTGGTGGGGGAAAATTGCTTGATATTCTAAAAATTGCCCGGTTTCGTCAAGGGCGGAAACTTTGCACCCCGTGCGAAATCCCGGATCGATCGCCAATGTGGGTTTCATTCCCGCTGGCGCCGACAGCAGCAACTCGCGGAGGTTGGTTTCAAAAGTAGCGATCGACTCGATATCAGCGACGGCTTTGTTGTGCGATCGCACTTCTGTAATTAACGAAGTCTTCATCAGTCGGTTGAAGGCATCCTTCAAAGTCGATCGATAAAACTCTTTAACTTCCGGTATCCTAGTTCTAATTTCCTGAGCTTCCAAATAAGCCATCACTGCGGATTCATCAAACGCCAGTTCCAAATCTAAAACCCCTTCCGTTTCCCCGCGAAACAGCGCTAACATATTGTGCGACTGAACGCTTCTCGCTGCAACTTGGTAATTGCGGTACATTTCAAATTTGGTGCTGCCTTCCGGGAAATCCTCTTTAATTTTCGAGACAAAAACTCCTGTTTTCATCAAAAACTCTCGCAAATAAGCGCGCAATTCGGCTTTTTCCGAAACCGCTTCCGCCAAAATATCCGCAGCACCTTTGAGAGCTTCTTCTGCTGTTTTAACGCCCTTTTCTTCCGAAATGTATTTAGCTGCTTCCGCCTCCAAATTTGCTGGTTTAGCCGTCGGTAAGTTCAGACATTTGATAAAATTCGCCAGCGGTTCCAAACCTTTTTCCCTAGCAATTGTCGCTCGCGTCCGCCGCTTGGGTTTGTAAGGCAGATAAAGGTCTTCGAGTTCGTTTTTTTGCAAACAGGATTCGATTTTTGCTTGCAGTTCTTCAGTGAGTTTTCCCTGAGAGCTAATCGTCTCTAAAATCGACTTTTTGCGCTCTTCTATTTCCGTCAGATAGGTGAAGCGATCGGAGATGTCGCGCAACTGAATTTCATTCAACAAATCCGTGCGTTCTTTGCGGTAGCGGGCAATAAACGGAATAGTTGCTCCCTCGGCGAAAAGTTCCAGAGCATTATTGACTTGAGACAGATTAATGGAAAGTTCTTGAGCAATCAGTTGAGGGATGTCGATCATAGTGCAGAATTTCGGATCAGTCGATTTGAGATTTAAGAGGTGAGATTGACTTCACAAAAGAGAGGAAGAAAAGGGTGCAATAAACGTTTTACAGGGTGTTGGCGCTAGTCCTGCAAGTATTAAAAAAATGATGTTAGCATAAATGCAGTCATTTCTCAATATTATATGTTGCTTTTTAAATAATATCCTGTGCCGCAAACAGATCCGCTGCGATCGCCCAGATAAACGCTGCCGACGATGTACGATTTACCCAGCGAAGACGCGGAGGAACCTGGTTTGCGGGACGAATTTCACGATTTGGAGCCGCAGTTGTTGAGCCTGACGTTTCTGCCTCGGAATTATCCAGCTTCTGAGATATTTAGCGGCACCGAGATGAACCTTTATTAGGACGTGCATCATACTCTGTGGCACAAGCGGCCGGATTGGTTTGGAGTTGTGGGAGTTCCCCGACATGACGATCGCTCCGAACAGCGGATGAGTTACGTTACTTGGCAGGAAGGCGTGAATCCTTTTGTAATTGTAGAACTGCTTTCGCCGGGAACAGAAAAAGAAGATTTAGGCGACAATACGGATGAGGAAAATTTGCCACCTCAGTCGGGAAACGCTGCGGGTAACGAGCCAGTTTTGGAGGCGGAGACGAAGGAGGAACCGCCGAAAAAATGGGATGTTTACGAGCCAAATTTGTGGGTTTCTGTTTATGCTGTTTTCAGCCGCTATACTAACAAATTGCGAGTGTTTGAATTGAAGGGCGGACACTATCAAGAATTAGAATTGCCCTAGTCGCGAGTGTGGATGGGTGACCTAATTTTGGGCTTGGGTTTGTGGCAGAGTTTTAGGAAATCGATCGACTGTGGCTGCGCTGGTATGATGTTGATGGCAATTGGATTCTGACTGAAGCGAAACAGCAACGGCAGCGGGCCGAGTCAGCGGAAGCTCAATTGCAGTCTTTAATTCGGTGGCTGCGGGAATCTGGCATCGACCCCGATCGATTTTTAAACGGTTAGAGAGGACTGAAGTCCTGACTAAAAACGGGTTCGCAGTCAGGACTTTAGTTTTTTTTTACTTCAACATAAGACTCAAGGCCTCACTATACACAGGCTTTAACCTTTGATCGAAACTTGATTGGTTGCGGCTTGTTTGTTTGTTGGGGGTACTCTTTGCGGTCAATTCAGCCGTCTCGACAGAGTGATGCAAATAAGCTTTACCGACAGAACCGAAAAGTTGCAGTTTGTCAGAAATGACCCATCGCATGGCATCGATAGCTTTTTCCATTATTTCCAACAAATCCGGATGTGCCTCAGAAATGCTACTTTTTAACACGTCCATATAAGCTTCGCGAACTTCTGTATTCACATTAAATTTCGATACTCCGAATTGAATACATTGATGAATCATTGATTCCGACAAGCCGCTAGCACCGTGCATCACTAACGGCACTGAAACAGCAGCCCGGATTTTTTCCAAACGAGGAAAATCTAGTTTTGGTTCGCTGAAATATTTGCCGTGAACGTTACCAATTGTTACGGCTAAAAAATCCACCTTAGTTTCTTTGATAAACTCTACTGCTGCCACTGGATCGGTCATCCTTGCGGCTTTCTCATCGATTGTCAAACCGTTTTCCCTGCCACTAATTCTGCCGATTTCTGCTTCAACTGCCGCACCGTTAGCGTGGGCTAATTTAGTCATTTCCCGGCTAAATATTAAGTTTTGTTCGTATGGCAAAGGAGAACCGTCTGCCATAATTGATTTAATGCCGGCGGCTAGACCGATGTGAATGTCTTTTTCTGAGGTGCCGTGATCTAAGTGTACTGCGATCGGCACAAAAGATGCGCGGGCCGCTTTGATGCACAGCGCGACTAAAGGCGATTTTCCGTATAGGAGGGCGCTGGGGTGAAGTTGCAGTATAGCAGGACTGTGCAGCGCTTCGGCCGCTTTGATGACGGCTTTTACTCCTTCTAGGTTGTAGACGTTAAAAGCGCCGATCGCATAACCACTTCTCAAGGCTGTGTTCAGCAATTCTCTAGTTGAGGCGAGCATATAGTACCTACTTTAAAAACTTTTCTGAATGTTGATCATTCTATCAAAGTTCTAGGCCAAACTCAGCTTGATTTGTGTTTATTTTAATTGCGAATTCTTCCGCTAGTATTAATTCTGAATGTCGATCATTATATCAAAGTTCTAGGGCAAGGTCAGCTTAATTTGTGTTTATTTTAATTGCGAATTCTTCGGCTACGATTTATGTGAAGTGCATTTATTTTTGGGTTGGGTAAGGTGCGCTAGGCGCACCCTACTATTTTTTTGGTGCGCTAGGCGCACCTTACTCCTTAAGTGATTTACTATTTTTGCGCGTTACCAGCGTGCAAACCGCACTCTTTTACGGTCGCTTCTTCCCACCACCAGCGACCTTCACGTTCGTGTTGGTTCGGCAATATCGGCTTCGTACAAGGTTCGCAACCAATACTTATAAAACCGCGTTCGTGCAACTTGTTGTAAGGGACATCCAAAGCGCGAATGTATTCCCAAACCTCTGCCGAAGACCAGTTTGCTAAGGGGTTGAATTTAATCAATTCATGGTCGGGAGTGGAGAATGCAGTGTCAACTTCAATAACTGGAATACCGTTGCGGGTACTGGGACTTTGGTCTTTCCGCTGACCAGTAATCCAAGCATCGAGAGTATTCAGTTTGCGGCGCAGCGGCTTGACTTTCCGCACGCCGCAGCATTCTTTGTGACCGTCTTGATAAAAACTAAACAATCCCTTTTCTTCTACTAGGGCTTGTACTTCTGCTGCATCGGGAAACATTACTTCTAATTTAATGCCGTAATGTTTTCTGACTTGATCCAAAAACTGATAAGTTTCTGAGTGCAGCCGTCCGGTATCTAGGGTAAAAACGCGGAAATTTTTGGTAATTTTTGAGGCAAGATCGATCAGAACTACATCTTCAGCCCCGCTGAAAGAAATCGAGATATTGTCAAAATTTTCTAGGGCAAATTTGAGAATGTCTCGCGGTGTTTTTTGACTGTATTCTGCTTCTAGCGCGGCAATGTTGAGATTTCTTTGGATGGCAACCATATTTTCGGGTTTTCGGTGTTCTTTTCCTCTAGCCCTTTATTATAGCCGATCGCCGTCTCTCCCTCACCGACTAATTTGACAATCAAGCAATGTCATCCGGGGCTGCCGGATTCATCCGTGAAACGAGAAAAAAGCTCCGAATGCTCATCACCAGCCCCCGGATTTATCAGTGGGAGCGCTTTCTTCAATTCTAAAATCTAAAATCTAAAATCTAAAATCGATTGACCGCATCTTGCAGCAGTCTTTGCGGCTGGGCCCACGATCGAGCTCAAGGATGGCGATCGCCTGCGGGTAGTAGTTTTGGTGAACCCAACACTCCTCTACTGGGTAAAATGGGACTGCCGCGCGATCCATTGAATTTGCCCCCCAATTATAAATCGCACACAATAAAATTCTTTAAATGTCCTTGTTATCCTCCTCTATTTTGACTTGTCTCATTAATAAAATAATAGCGCTCACTAAGCGATATTGGGCTGTCTTTTAACTAAAAAAAATATTTTAAAACCAGTAACAACACCGCTATAACTACTTTTAACTTGCTGTTTGTGGCGCTAATTAAAAAATTACCCTACCTCCTTTAGGCAATGGTCTCAACTAAGTGAGTGGGAATAAAGCTAAAACAATATCATAGCAAATCCTGCTTTGGTCTTCCCATCGATCCTTCTACTAAAACCTGTGGGTTTCCCAACCGCAAATTACCAACGATCCATTACTAATTGCCGATTAATTTATTCAGAGTGATTCCGTTAGCAAAGTAAATTTTTATCGCTTTTTATCGCTGACCGCCAACCTTCAGCCATACGATCGGCTATATTGTATTTGGAAGTACATTAATTTGTCCGCAAAGCGGTCTAGTCTCATCGCCGCCGGTCGCGCCAGCTTCTGAATAAACGTAGTCCGCTGTCAATAACAGCAAGGAAGTGTGGAATATGTCAAAAATTTTAGTCGTGGACGACGTTAAGAGCGAACTAGAAATCATCTGCCGCATTCTTCAAGATGCCGGAATGGATGTGATCCGGGCAGGCGACGGCGAAGAAGCGATCGCCATGATCCGCACAACCCGTCCGGCTTTGGTCGTTTTAGATGTAGTGATGCCACGAATGAACGGGTTTGAAGTGATCAGAGAATTGCGGGGCGATCGCGCAACTGCCAAATTGCCCGTAGTATTTTGTACTCATAAAAACACCGAGATCGATAAAGCTTGGGGAACTGATTTAGGCGCCGACGCTTACGTTAGCAAACCCTTTGAACCTCAGCAACTCCTCCACATAGTGCAGCGTCTGCTTTCCGCCTAATCCGAATATAAAGCGATCGGCAGCTTTCCCAAAAATATTATACCGACAAACCCCGTTTTTTTTAAGAAACTGGGTTTTTGAAACCCATAAAAGTTTTATATTTAATGATAGCAACCTGCTTGTTTGCCAACCGGCGGTTTATTTAACATAAACATTTGACGCACCAAAACTGATGCAGAAAAACTAGATCGGCGATCGACTTTAGGGTCAAAGCAAAATTCTAATTGGTAAGCTACACTATAAACAAAAAATAAGCCATGAAAATAACGGCTCCCACGGCAGGGGGGAATCAGACAAGTATAACAAAGCAATTTCTCCTGTTCGGTCAGGGAGGCAGTCTGTTCGGCATAGAATTAGAGGCAGTGCGGGAAGTCCTTTCCCTCAAGGAACAACCGATTTCCCTGGTTCCCAACACCCTGCCATTTTTGCTGGGATTAACCAACTTGCGGGGCGAAATCTTAGCAGCAGCAGACTTCGGACTGTTCGTCGGTATTGAGTCGGTTGACATCTACCACCCAAACAGCCGCATCTTAGTTGTAGAAGCGCCCGATCCGCGAGACGTGAGATTGTTGTCGAGAATCCGCCTAGGATTAGCCGTTTCCCGCGTCGAAGGAGTTTTACCTCTCCATCCCGATCGCATTGTCTCAGCACTAGATGTGAGTCCCGACCTAGCTCCATTCTTAAAAGGTCTGTACAATTCCGAAGGACGCTTGCTAATGATTGTCGATGTAGAAGCGATCGCCCATTCCGAACGCTGGTAAAAATCCACCATAAACGTAAGTCTGCAACTGCTTTGCATCAATACATTTAACTAACGATCGCCCGCATCCGATTTGCCCATCCTTAATTTTATGATCGAAATTCTCTATACCTGGATCGCAACGACTTTAACCCTGACGTTGCCTGACTTCTCCCCATCGCTGCTAGCTGGGGCTGCTAATGTCATCATTTCTGGATGTTACTTTGCCATCGCTTGGCTAATCAGCTTAGCTATGTGGCGAAACCGGCAATTCGGGTTCGACATCTTCGCCACAGTCTCAGCAGGCATATTTTGGAGCTGCGCTTTCGGCCACAGCGGCCACGCTGCCGAATACCTAGGACTGCCGCACTCTGCGGTAGTGCAAACTGTGTTCGATTGGATCACTGTAATTGCGGCGATCGCTTTTTTGAGTTTGTCGAACCGCTACGGCTTCTTAGTAGGTTCCACCCGCATCCTTAACGCTAAAAAACAAACAGAACAAGCGCTGAGCGAAACAACCCAGCGATTTCACGCAATCTTCGACCAAGCTTTTCAAGCGATCGCATTATTGGAGGCAGACGGTACTCTGATCGAAGCCAATCAGACAGCGCTAAAATTGGGCGATTTCCCAGCATCAGAAGTGCAGGGGCTGAAATTTTGGCTGACTCCAGGGTGGGCATCATCCCCAACCAACCAGCAGCGCCTAAAAACGAACATTCAACAAGTTTCTGCCGGAAATTTTGTCCGGGAAGAATACGAAATCACCGGAGCTAACAACCAGGTAACAGTAATTGACTTGTCGTTTAAGCCGCTGTTAAATGCAACAGGAGAAGTATTTCAAATCCTCGCAGAAGGCCGGGAGATTACCAAGCGCAAACAGGCAGAAGCCGCATTGCAGCAGCTAAGCGCAGAACTAGAGCAGCGAGTGAATGAAAGAACCGAGCAGATCCTGCAAACTAACGCACAATTGGAACAGGAAATTCTCGATCGCACCGCAGCCCAAGAGCAATTAAAAACCTCAGAACTATTCTTAAACAACATCCTCAACAGCATCCCCGACCCGATTTATGTCAAAGACCAACAGCACCGCTGGATTATATTAAATGATGCTTTTTGTCAATACATAGGTCACAGCAGAGAAGAACTAATTGGCAAATCTTACGACCAGTTTTTGCCCAAAGAGGAAGCCCAGAGATATCGAGAAAAAGACGAATTAGTTTTATTGACAAATACCAGCAGCGAAATCCAAAAAACCCTCATAGACCCAGCAGGAAACACCCGCTTTCTCTCCGCCAAAAAATCTACATTTGTAGATACCGACGGCAGGAAATTTCTCGTTTCCGCGATGAGAGATATCACCAAGCGCGTGCAAATGGAAGAACAACTGCGACAGACACTCGCTGAAGTAGAAAGCTCCCAAAACTTGCTGCGGACAGTCATTGACGCTACGCCAGACTGCATATTTGTCAAAGATCGAAACTCGCGCTATACCCTAGTCAATGCAAGTTTCGCCACCGCCTTCGGCAAAACTCAAGCAGAAATTATGGGCAAAGACGACGCAGAAATAGGCATATCGGTCGATCGAATCTTTGGCAGCTTCCAGGCCCAAACCGATTCCCAGAACCAAATCCAAAACTTCCGGGCAGACAACCATCTGGCCCCGAACTCCAACGACTCAGCCACCTTAGCCGACGGCAAAGTACACAGCTTCGACACGCTGAAATTGCCTCTCAAAGACGCAGAAGGCAACACTTTAGGAATGCTCGGCTTGGCACGCGACATCACACAGCGCCGCAAATCTGAACAAGAACTATTGCGGTTCAAAGCAATTTTAGAAACCACCACAGACTGGGTAGGCATCGCCGACTCCCAACAGCGCACCATTTATCTCAACCGCGCAGCCAGAGAAATGTTGAGAGTTGGCGAAAACGCAGATGTAGCCGGATTCAGCATTTCCGACCTGACATCGCCCAAAAGTATCGACACTCTTCTCAACGTCGGCATCCCCGCAGCTTGCCGGGATGGGACCTGGAGCGGCGAGGCAACGTGGCGAACTTTAGACGGCCAAGAAATACCAGTTTCTCAAGTAATTATTGCTAACAAATCCGAGAAGGGAGAAATTGAATTTCTGTCAACGATCGCCCGCAACATTACAGAAAGCAAGCGCACAGAAGAAGCCTTGCAGCAGAACTTGCAAATGCTTGACCTGGCAAGCGACGCCTTGATCGTTCGGGATATGGACGGCACGATTAATTATTGGAATCAGGGAGCCGAACGGATGTACGGCTGGACAAAAAAAGAAGCCTTGGGGAAACTCACCCATATTCTATTGCACAGCATTTTTCCCCAGCCTTTAGCAGCTATAGTGGCACAGTTAGAAGAGCAGGATTATTGGGAAGGAGAAATAATTCACACCACAAATTATGACACCAAAATTACCGTATTCAGTCGCTGGAATTTGCAGCGAAACGAACAGGGAAAACCGAAAGCAATTTTAGAAACTAACAACGATATTACGGAGCGCAAGCAAGCCGAAATCGAAAAGGAAAGATTGATTTCGATCGTAGAAAACAGCTCGGATTTTATCGGCACGGCAACCATGGAGGGACAGGGAACATACCTGAATGCCGCTGGACTTAAACAAGTAGGATTGCAAAATATTGAACAAGTCAAAAGCAAAAGTATGTATGACTTCTTCTCAGTAGAAGATGCTAAGATTTTCAAAGAAGAAATCGTGCCGGCTACTGTACGAGACGGTTTTTGGCAGGGTGAATTCCGCTTGAGGAACTTTCAAACCGGCCAAGACTTTCCGGTTGACTTTACCCTATTTACAGTCAAAAACCCAGAAACCGACGAGCCTATGGGGTTCGCAACAGTTACTCGCGACATCAGCGATCGCAAACGCGCAGAAGAGATGCTGCGCGATCGCGAAAGACTATTCCGAGCCATTTTCGACCAATCGTTCCAATTAATAGGGCTGCTCAAACCAGACGGAACCGTTTTGGAAGTCAACCAAACAGCCCTCGCCGTCGCCGGAGTGGAGCGCGAAGACTTCCTAGGCACGCAGTTTGTAGATAATTTGTGGTGGCAAATTTCCCCAGAAGCCAAGCAAAAAGTGCAAGCTGCGCTCGCAAAAGCCGCCGCCGGCGAGGTAGTCCGCTACGAAGCCGACGTGCTCGTTGCTGGGGGTGCTGTGATAACTGTGGACTTCTCCCTCAAGCCGATCGTAGACGACAGTGGCAAAGTCGTGCTGCTGATTCCCGAAGCTCGCGACATCAGCGATCGCAAAGCCCTAGAACGAGAATTAGTTGTGCGTCAAACCCGCTTTGACGCATTTTTCAAAGCCGCCCCGGCCTCAATGTTTATTTTTGACGAGCAGTTGCGCTTCGTGCAAGTCAACGATAAATTAGCGGAAACCACCGGCCCCTCAGTGGCCGAACACCTCGGTAAGACGGTGAGGGAAGTTGTACCCGAAATGGTCGATACCCTACAGCCGATGTTGCAGCAAGTTCTCGTCACCAACCAACCGTTGTTAAACGTTGAAATGTCTGGCTCAACCTTAAACCAACCGGGCGTCGTGCGAGATTGGCTAGCATCATACTTTCCTTTGCCGGGCTCTGACGGCAAACCCATCGGTGTCGGGGGTGTGGTGATCGAAATTACCGAGCGCAAAAAAGCAGAAGAAGAGCGCGATCGATTTTTTACCCTTTCCCTAGACTTGGTTTGTATTATAGGTTTTGAAGGCAAATTCAAGCGCATCAATCCCTCTTGGGAAAAAACACTCGGCTACAAGGCGCATGAACTTGAAGACAACTATTATATCGATTTAGTCCATCCAGACGATCGCGAATCAACCATAGAACAAGCGGAAAAAGTAGCCAGCGGCGCCGAATTAAAGTCTTATGAAAATCGCTACCGCTGCAAAGACGGTTCCTACAAGTGGTTGTCGTGGAAAGTGCGACCTGTAACCGAACTAAAGCTCATGTATGCAGTCGCTCGCGACGTTACCGAAAGCAAACACGCGATGGTGCAACTGGAAAAAACAACAGCCCAATTAGCCAGTTCAGAAGACCAATTTCGCCAGCAAAGCAATCTCTTGCAACTGCTCATAAACAGCATTGGCGACGGCATAATTGCTGCCGACGAAAATAGCAATTTTATTTTGTTCAACCCCGCCGCCGAAGATATCTTTGGCACGGGTTCGACAGAGACTCTTCCCAACGAATGGTCGGCAAAATACGGTTTATTCTTGCCCGATACCGTAACTCCCTATCCCCCAGCAGAAATACCCTTAGCGCGCACGGTGCGAGGAGAATCCGTTGACGAAGTAGAGCTTTTCACCCGCCACGCAGGTAAGCCTGACGGCCTGTGGGTCAAAATTAACGGCCGGCCGCTCAAAGACGAAAGGGGGGCGCTTAAAGGCGGCGTAATCGTTTGTCGCAACGTCACCGAACAAAAAGCATCCCAGCAGCAAATGCAGCAGTTGGCCCAGACACAGGAACGCTTGCTGCAAGAACTAAAAACTCGGCAAAATGCCCTAGACGAAGCTGCGATCGTCAGCGAAACTGATGTCCAAGGCGTGATTACCTACGTCAACGACAGATTTATTGAAATCTCCGGTTACAACATAGGAGAACTCCTGCACCGCAACCACCGCCTCGTCAATTCCGGCTACCATCCCAAATCATTTTTTGAAGAAATGTGGGTGACAATTTCTCGCGGTTTGGTGTGGAAAGGGGAAGTCAAAAACCGGCGCAAAGATGGCTCGTTTTATTGGGTAGATTCGACGATCTCTCCCATTTTTGATACCACCGGCACCATAGTTAAATATATTGCCATTCGCTTTGACATCACCGAGCGCAAAGAAGCAGAAGAACGACTAGGAAAATTGGCAGCAGAACGTAAAGCTGAAGCTGATTCTCTGACGCAGCAAGTCCTTAAATTGTTGGGAGAAATTAAAGGCGCGGCTCAAGGTGACTTGACAGTCAGGGCGGAAGTTACTAACGACGTTTTAGGTGCTGTCGCCGACTCTTTCAACTTCTTAATCGGTTCTCTGCGGAAAGTGGTAACGGGAATTCAAACTTTAGCCGAACAGGTAACATCTGCCACCGACGAGTCAATTAACAATACCAGTCAACTCACCCAACAGGCAGAAATTCAAGCAGCAAAAATATCTGCCATCATGCGCGAAATCGAGCGGATTGTGAATTCGATCCGCGACGTGCGAGATGTTTCGGTGCGGGCGGAAACAGTGGCTCAGCAGTCTTCTCAAACGGCTGAAGTCGGCGGTATGGCGGTCGATCGAGCTGTCGAAGGCATTAACGGGCTCCGGTTGACGATCGCCTCTACCTCGAAAATGATGAAGCGTTTGGGGGAATCTTCGCAGCAAATTGGCAAAATTGTGACTTCGATTTCTCAACTTGCTTCGCAAACTAATTTATTAGCTCTGAATGCTACTATTGAGGCGGCGCGAGCCGGCGAACAAGGTTTAGGCTTTGCAGTTGTTGCTGAAGAAGTGCGGAAATTAGCAGAAAGATCCGCCGGCGCTACTGAGGAAATCTCGGAAATTGTCGGTACAATTCAAGAAGAAATCAGCCGCGTGATGAAGGCAATGGAATCCGGGACGCTGGAGGTAGTGGAAGGCACTAAGCTGGCAAGCGAAGCTAAAACTCACCTCAATGCCATCATCGAAGTTAGTCGAGAAATGAATGCTTTGGTGCAGAATATTACTATCGCATCTGCCAAGCAAACTGTTTCGGCTGAGGGAATTGCTAACAGTATGCAGCAAGTCAACGAGATTGCTAACACGACTGCACAAAAAGGTGCGGATGTCAAAGCATCTTTGGACGACCTGTCTGGTTCTCTGGGCCAATTGCAAAAGTCGGTGGCGAATTTCCGCAGTTAGTTGAGTTAACTGTTGACAGTTGACAGTTAACTGTTCTCTGTGGACTGTTGATTGACAGTTAACTGTTCTCTGTGGACTGTTATACGAATCACTAATAACTATCGTTGTTGTCGGGGCGGGTTGACAAATATCCTGAATGCGAATTTATAGATAATCGTGAACCAACCCTGACAACAATTACAGTTAAATTACGGCAAATATTATATATATAAACTGCCAACAGACAACAAACAACAGTTAACTGTCAACAGACAACAGTTAACTGTCAACAGACAACAGACAACAAACTAATATGAATGATGACGATTTAAACGAATTAATAGATGCTTTTACCGCAGAATGCGAAGAGTTTCTCCAGTCGATGGAGACGAACCTACTGGCGATGGAATCTGCGGGTTTGAAAGAGCGACAAGCAGCAGTTAAAGAAATGTTTCGGGCGGCTCACTCGATTAAAGGTGCGGGTTCGATGTTGGGCTTTCAAAACGTGTCTGTCGCAGCTCATACGCTGGAGGACTGTTTTGTCATTTTGCGCGATCGCACAGACTTGTCGGCTCTGGAACCGACTACTGTGAGTGTTTTGCTGCAGGGGGTGGATGCTCTCAAAAAGATTACGATCGAATCAGTTCAACACTCCGATGTCACAACTCCAGATCAAACGGAAAACTTGGAGGCGATCGCCCAAATTTTCGCTCAGTTGCAGGCCAAGTACGGCAAGTCAGAACCGGCGCCAGTCCCCGCAGTCAGCCAATCTGCCGCCCCGGAAACCCTGAAACAGATTTTTGAACACCAAGTGCCGGCACTCTTCAATCGCCTAGAAACCGAGCTTTCCCAAGCTTCCGAGGCAGATTTGGCAAAAAGCGTCACCGCCCTCAACCAGGTTTACTACCAACTTTCCGGTTTGGCTGGAATGCTGCTATTGCCGGAATTTGGGGAAATCGCCGCAGCCCTCAGGGCTTTGATCGACTCTCCCGACTTGACTCTACAACGGTTGCAATCCGAGGGTTGGGCGATCGCCCAAAACTTGCAAATCGCACGCCAACAAATATTGGAAGGAAGGGCGATCGACCTCCCCGAAATCTCCCCCTCCCCGACTCCCCCCGACTCCCCCCGACTCCCCGACTCCCCGACTCCCCCCGACTCCCCCCGACTCCCCGACTCCCCGACTCCCCCGGAAATCTCCCTCTCCCCCTCCCCGACTCCCCCGGAAATCTCCCCCTCCCCCTCCCCGACTGTCCCCCCCTCCTCGACTCTCCCAGTCCCCAACCCGCAAAGGCCGACAATCCGGGTAGACTTAGAACGCTTAACTGAATTGGTGAATCTAGTCGGGGAATTAGTCATCAACCGTACAAATTTAGAACTTCAAGAATCCGAACTGCGCGGCGAAGTCAAGCGCATCCGCCGCAATATCGTAGATTTGAGCCAATTCGGCGGTCAGTTGCGAGAAGAATACGACAGACTCAGCTTTGCAGAGTGGAGGGGGGGAAACGGGAACTCTGGATTGGGAAAACTTGCAGCAGCAGAGACAGAATTCCCAACGATCGCTAACGGCAAATCCTCTCCGGCCCATGCTCACTTCGATATCTTAGAGATGGATCGTTATACAGAGTTCCACTCGACAGCCGCAGAAGTCATCGAAACTGCCCAAGCAATTTCTCACTCCGCCACCAAATTAGACACCTTAGCGATGAAATTCGAGCGCAGTACCGACCAACTGCGCCGCATTACCGAACAACTACGCAGCCGCGTCATGCAGTTGCGAGTCGTGAGTT
Organism: Microcoleus sp. MON2_D5; assembly: GCF_036701905.1. Taxonomy (NCBI): domain Bacteria; kingdom Bacillati; phylum Cyanobacteriota; class Cyanophyceae; order Oscillatoriales; family Microcoleaceae; genus Microcoleus; species Microcoleus sp. MON2_D5. Next base: position 56,640 of record NZ_JAUBRM010000028.1, on the reverse strand, counting down.
TCAGTCGCGCCGTCGATCACTTGCCCAGAGCCCTGCGGGAGATGTGCCTCACATACGATAAGGAAGTCAACTTGCTGCTAGTGGGAAGAGATACCAAAATTGACGAAAGTTTGCTCGACGCTTTGCGCGACCCCTTAATACACTTAGTGAGAAACGCTTTCGACCACGGCATCGAAATGCCCGAAGTTCGGAAAGCCAGCGGCAAGCCCGCCAGCGGTCAAATAGAAATAGAAGCCCGCCACCAAGGCGGCCAAACGATTATTACTGTCGCCGATGACGGCAGAGGCATTGACCCGGAAATGATTCGCCGTAAAGTTGTCACAAAGGGTTTGGCTACGGAGGAACAAGCTCAAGAATTTTCCATTGCCGAACTCTACGATTTTCTGTTTTGGTCGGGTTTCAGCACTACAGAAGGAGTCAGCGACCTTTCGGGGCGGGGAGTCGGGCTCGACGTGGTACGAACAAATTTGCGGACTGTGCGGGGGAGTGTGAAGGTAGACTCTCGCCTGGGAAAAGGTACGAGTTTTATTATCAAACTGCCGCTGCTGCTGTCGATTACTGATGCACTGATGGTGAGGACAGATCACAATAAAATAGCAGTGCCGCTGGATGCAGTCGAGGAAATTCTGCACATTAAAGCCTCGGAAGTTCACATCGCCGGCAATCAGCCGATGCTGTGGTGGCGGGAGGAATTTATTCGTTTGGTGAGGATGCAAGATTTGCTCGAATACAGCGTCGTCGGGCCGGATGCCCCCTCTCCTGACCCTTTGACCCAAGACGAAATTCCTGTCCTGGTTTTGGCTTCTACCGAAGGAATGCTGGCGGTGGCCGTGGAACGGCTGATCGGTCAGCAGGAAATAGTGGTTAAACCTTTGCCACCGCCTCTATCCAAACCTCGCGGCGTTTTGGGGACTACGATTTTGGGGGACGGGCGCGTGGTGAATATTCTGGATGTGGACGATTTGGTGGGCCAACCTGGGGTAAATAGTTCGATCGCCGCTGTCTCCGGTAAAGTGCAGGAGATACCGCCGAGTTCGAGTCAGTCACCGCAGATTTTGGTAGTGGATGATTCCTATACAATTCGCCAGTTGCTGTCTCTGACGCTGACTCGTGCTCGCTACCGGGTGGTACAGGCTAAAGACGGTGTGGATGCCCTGGAAAAGTTGCAAAATGGTCTTGATTGCAGTTTGGCGATCGTCGATATTGAAATGCCCCGGATGGATGGATTTGAATTGTTGCGATCGATCAGATCGACCGAGCGCTTTGCTAAGATTCCCGTAGCCATGCTGACATCCCGTAGCGGGGAAAAACATCGGCAAATGGCAATGGAATTAGGCGCAAATCAATACTTCACCAAACCTTACAGCGAAGCCCAACTTTTACAAGCTATTCCCAAATTAATCCACCAATCAATAATTTAATTCACAATCTCAAATTTCCAATCAAATAATCCCTCATCTCAAACACAACTTAGGCAAAAAGTAATTGAACACGCGAATTATAGAGGAAAGATACGCAGCCGACTCACCTACTAAAATCCAATAATTTTCACTTTCCAATCAAATAATCTTCAATCTTCAATTATCAATCAAATAATCTTCAATTATCAATCAAAAATTCTAAAATCTAAAATATAAAATCCAATGACTCACGCCAATTACAATCGCCGATTTCGGAGCAAGAAACAAGCCACTGTTAGAATTGCCCCTCAAAAATTTGTTTCCTTTGAACTAGGAAATATTTACTATGCTGTTCCTATTGAACGAGTGGAGCGCATTGTTAAAAACTTTAATGCCTACGGTATTTTACCTAACGGTAATAGTTTATTGCGGCATCAAGAAGAACTGATTACCATAATTAATTTATCCACAATATTTCCCAGCAGTCCGAGCTTTGCTGAGTGCAAATACCTGATTATTTGTACCTTAAATAAAAGCGATCGGTTGGGGATTCCCATTCCTGATATGCCAAAAATTTTGGAAATTACCGAAGAAAGCTTCTGCGAAATTCCCGAATTGTACCGTCAACAGGAACTGCCTTCGGTAATAGAAAAGTTAATTCGCGCACCTGATGGTTCCGAAGTTTTTTATCTGAATTTTGATCTACTTAGCGAAATGTAGGGTGTTCACTTTTCGAGGTATTATACCAGATGAATGGTATTTATGAAACAAAAACTTATTGATTTATGAAAAAACTCACAATCATGTCGATCGCCCTACTAATTTTTGCAGGAACTCTCGAACTGCCGAAGGTGGGGCTACAACTAAGTGCGATCGGGCAAATAGAAACACCCCAACCAATCCCAACACCACAACCAATCCAAACACCCCAACCCCTCCAAACACCCCAACCCATCCCAACCCCCCAACCAATCCCAACACCCCAACCACAAACGCCCCAACCACAAACACCCCAACCAATCCAAGCACCCCAACCCATCCAAACCCCCCAACCAATCCAAACACCCCAACCAAAAGCAAACGACCCCACAAAACTCGGCTACGTCTCCCCAGAATTTGCCGAAAATTTCTCCCAGCAACAAATCGACCAAATCAACGCCAACGTCGAAATGCTGCTGCTAACTCAAAGCTGCTCCCGCTGCGACCTCCGAGCCGTAAAATTAGTTAACATTAACTTAAAAAATCCCATCCTTACAGGAGCAGATTTATCAGATGCCAACCTCAGCGGTAGTCGCTTCGAGATCTCAGATTTTGTCAACACCAATCTAGCTCGCACAAACTTAAGCGGAGCCGAATTAGTAGGAGCGAGAATCAGCAACGCTAACCTCAGAAAAGCTAACTTGACAAAGACAAATTTAGACGGTGCAGACCTGCGATTTTCCGACTTGAGAGATGCCAATCTTTCCGATGCCAACCTCCGCAATGCTAATATAGATGGCGCTAGTATCGATCGAGCAAGTATGGCCGGCACCACAATGCCAGACGGTCGAAAAAATCAATAATATAGCAGAAGGAAGAAGGAAGAAGGAAGAAGGAAGAAGGAAGAAGGAAGAAAGAAGAAGGAAGAAGGAAGAAGGAAGAAGGAAAATGCCTCGTTTCCTGGGCGATTGAAATCGCTTATTGTCAAACTTTTGTCCGCCTACGGAGACTGAATACAAGTTTTTTGATTCCTTGTTCCCAGACTCTGCTTGGGAATAAATATCTAGAGGCTCTACCTCGTTGCCTCGTTTCCCTCTTCCCTCTTCCTTCTTCCCTCTTCCTTCTTCCCTCTTCCTTCTGAATCAAACAGCCAAAAACCTCTGAATCACCTCATCACTTAATTCGCTAGTGCTTCCAGAAGCCACAATGCCGCCTTTTTGCATAGCATAATACCAGTCAGCTTGCCGCACAAAATGCAAATGTTGCTCCACCAACAAAACAGAAATTCCCCTAGTCGCAACCACACGGCGCACCGCAGCTTCAATATCTAAAATAATCGACGGCTGAATCCCTTCCGTAGGTTCATCCAAAACCAGCAACTGCGGCTCACCCATCAAAGCCCTAGCAATAGCTAACTGCTGCTGCTGTCCCCCGCTCAAATCACCTCCCAGGCGATCGAGCATAGTTTTCAAAACCGGAAATAACTCAAAAATTTCATCAGGAACTTCAGGATTTTTGATTTTGGTTGGTTTCGCTTCTAAACCCAACAATAGATTTTCTTTAACCGTCAAACGTGGAATAATTTCACGTCCTTGAGGCACATAACCAATGCCTAATCTAGCCCGCTGGTGAGTCAACTTAGAAGCAATAGATTCTCCGCCAAAAGCAATAGTGCCACTGCGGGGTTGCAGCAACCCCATAATCGTTTTTAGCATAGTAGTTTTGCCCACACCATTGCGGCCGATCAAGCAAACCATTTGCCCCGCCCTGACGCTTAAATCGACATCGCGCAAAATGTGACTTTCACCGTAGTAAACATTCAAATTAGAGACTTGTAGCATAGTTTTAAATTGGTAATTGGGCAGGGAAATTAGTAGCAACTAACAAATAACTTCTTCCTTCTTCCTTCTTCCTTCTTCCTTCTTCCTTCTTCCTTCTTCCTTCTTCCTTCTTCCTTCTTCCTTCTTCTTACTCTTCCGGTTTGCCCAAATATACCTCAATTACGCGATCGTCATTTTGCACCTCATCCATAGTCCCCTCACACAAAACCGCACCCTGATGCAACACCGTCACCTGCCGCGCAATTTGCCGCACAAACTCCATATCGTGTTCAATTACCAACACCGAATGACTTTCCGCCAGCGAAATCAGCAACTCTCCAGTTAACATCGTTTCCTCATCCGTCAAACCCGCCACAGGTTCATCTACCAACAACAAATCAGGAGATTGAGCCACCAACATTCCAATTTCCAACCATTGCTTTTCCCCGTGAGAAAGCAAACCAGCCGAAATATCAGCTTTAGCAACTAAACCAATTGTTTCTAACAAACCGGAAACCGTGCGTTTTTCAGCAGGAGAAGCAGGCTTAAACAAAGTCGAAAAAACATTTTTATGGCGGCTGCAAGACAATTCCAAATTTTCGCGTGGCGTTAAATTTAAGTAAACTCGCGGTGTCTGAAACTTGCGACCAATTCCCAAGCGCGAAATCCTATCTTCCGACAACTTGCGTAAATTTTGTCCCTTAAATAACACCCTGCCCTCTGTCGGCTGCACCTTCCCGGTAATTGAATCGAGAAAAGTTGTTTTGCCCGCACCATTGGGGCCAATAATAACTCGCAGTTCGCCCGCATCCATACTAAAATTTAAACCGTTTATGGCTTTAAAACCATCAAAACTAACAGTCAAGTTTTCTATTTCTAAGACTTTTCCATTCATAATTAACAATTCACTCACTAATGAAGAACAACCCATACCCCTTGTAGGTACGTAAGGCAAATATCTTCCCTTCTTAAGGAGATTTTTGGCCCTTCTCTGACAGCATACTTACTACTTTTTGCTGGCAGTTTACTCTCAAGTAAAACTGCTAGAACTGCTCGACAGTGGAGATGGAGCGGCAGCCATAATTCGCTCAGCTAATTTCGAGAGCGGCAGACTTTGCAAATACACTTTTCCAGGCCCGGTTAGCTTGACTAAAAACAAGCCTTCGCCGCCAAATAGAGCATTTTTAAACCCGCCCACAAACTGAATATCGTAATCTACAGTCGGCGCAAAAGCTACCAAACAACCAGTGTCCGCTCGCAACACTTCGCCAACTCCCAAATTTTTCTCAACTATTGTTCCTCCCGCATGAACAAAAGCTAGCCCGTCACCCTGCAATTTTTGCAGGATAAAACCTTCTCCGCCAAAGAAACCGGCACCGAGCCGCTTGGTGAATGCTACCTCAATTTCAATGCCGTTGGCTGCACAGAGAAATGAGTCTTTTTGACACAAAAATTTACCGCCAAGTTGCCCTAAATCTAGGGGAATTACTTTACCCGGATAGGGCGCGGCAAAAGCGACGCGGGCCTTACGATTTCCGGCGTTGACAAAGGTGGTAATGAAAAAACCCGCTCCTGTCAGCATTCGTTTGAAACCTTGAAATAAGCCGCCGCCTGTGGATGTTTGCATTTGGATGTCGCCTTCCATGTATGTCATGGTTCCAGCTTCAGCCCTAACGCCTTCTTTGGGGTCGAGTTCAATCTCGATGAGTTGCAAATCGTCGCCGTAGATTTTGTAGTCAATAATATCTGCCATATGTTGACCCTCAAGTTAAAGAACGAAGCTGTTTGCTAGGGATATCTAAGTAGGTGGACATATATATTGCGTCTCCTCCGAGAGAAACGCAGCTTTTCCCAATTCTATTGTGATTGCTTTGTTTGTCTCTTGCAAGTGAAATTAATTTATTTCCACCTACTTATAAATTACACGATATTTTTGCACTCAATGTTCAAGTTCTTCTTTTTCGAGCTGCACTTGGGGGTCTTGTTCCAGGCTGGGGTAAGTAGATACGTACTTCGGTTTTCTGAACAGGGCGCGGATGTGGTCGAAACTTTGATCTTGCAGCCATCCGACTATGCCGTCGGGCAGGACTGTTACTACTATTAAGAATAGCGCGCCTTGGAAAAATAGCCACACTTCGGGAAATTGTTCGCTCAAGAAACTCTTGCCAAAGTTGACTAGCAACGCTCCCAGTATTGCTCCCGATAATGTGGCGCGACCTCCCACTGCGACCCAGATTACCATTTCAATTGAAAAGGCAATATCCATTGCTTTTGGCGAAATGATTCCGGTTTGTACGGTAAATAATGCGCCTGCAATCCCGGCTAAGCCGGCGGAAATTGCAAAGACTAAAACTTTGTAGCCTGTGGGATTGTAACCTGAGAAACGCAGGCGCACTTCGTCGTCGCGAATGGCAACTAGCAGGCGGCCGAAACGCCCGCTGGTCAGCCATCGGCAGAGGGCGTAAGTTGCGGCTAGAAATAGTATGGTGAGAATGTAGAAAATATATTGAGTATCTCGGTCATTGACTGTGGCTCCGAACAGGGTTTTAAAGTCGGTGAGTCCGTTAGTGCCGTTAATCAGTTTTTGCTGACCGTTAAAGAAGTTGAAAAATACAATGGTTGCTGCTTGGGTAAGAATTGAAAAGTAAACGCCTCGAATTCGATTGCGGAATACTAAATAACCTAAAAGTGCGCCCAAGATGGCGGGGATGAGAACTACTGCTAATGCTGAGAAGGGAAATGAATAAAATGGTTGCCAAAACCAGGGGAGTTCGGTAACGCCGTAGAGGTTCATAAATTCTGGCAATTGACTGCTGGCGGTTGGGGGAATTTGCAATTTTAGGTGCATGGCTAAGGCGTAGCCGCCGATCGCAAAAAATACGCCGTGTCCGAGACTCAGCAAACCGGTGTATCCCCAAATCAAGTCTATGCCGAGGGCGGCAATTGCTAGTGCTAAAAATCGCCCCAATTGATTGAGCCGAACGTCGGGGAGTATTCCTGGGATGAGTAAGATGAATGTGAGGGCGATCGCGCTGACAATTGCCGCTTCTTTTAACCAGGGTTTTTGATGTGTTTTCTGCATTTTTCGCTACACTCGCAGTTATAATTTTTAATTTTCTACTGTCCGCCCTTTTTGCGGGAAAATCCCTCCCGGCTTCACTTGCAGAAAAGCCATAATTAAGGCGAATACCATCACTTTTGCCATGCTGGTTGTGGCGAAAAATGTGAAGAAGTCGGCTAAAGGCTTGACAGGAGCGAATATTATTGCTAAGGTTCCCGAACCGATCAGGTAATTTGCAGTGCCGATCGCGATCGCAGCAACTACACTCCCCACAATCTTGCCGACACCGCCCACAACCACCACCATAAAGGTATCGACTATATAATTTTGTCCCGTATTTGACCCTACGGAACCGATCAAACTAATCGCGCACCCAGCGACACCTGCCAACCCGGAACCCAAAGCAAAAGTCAGGGCGTCTACTTGTTCGGTAGGAATTCCCAAACACGCACTCATGCTGCGATTTTGCGTCACGGATCTAATCCGCAATCCCCACACAGACTTTTGCAAAAATAGGTAAATTCCCGCCAAACAAATTCCGGTCAGGACAATAATAAAAATTCGGGCGTAGGGCAACTGAAAATTGCCCAGCGGTATGCCGCCCCGCAACCATTTGGGTGCAGTTACGTCCACATTTTGAGCGCCAAACCAAGGTTGAGTTACTGCCAGTTTGTAAGTTTGCCCTAAAAAGGCGCTCACCGCCCAGGAAATACCCAAAGATAAAGGCAAAATTATCGCGATAATTTTGCTGCGAATGCGATCGAAATCCAGGCGAGATTTCAGCACCCGCAAACCGCCAAAAAACAGCACACAAAACACCGCAAGCCCAATTACCAGCACCCAACTAACGCTGCGGACAAACTGCTGCAAAATTAAACTTACGCCCCAAGTTGCCAGCAGAGTTTCTAGCGGCCGCCCGTAAAGATAGCGAATCACTCCGCGTTCGAGAATTAATCCTACCAATGCAGCTACTAAAAAAGCTAGGGGAATTGCAAATAAAATGTATGTTTCAAAGGCAAATCCTCCCATACCTTTGAAGACATTTTGCACCACGAAAGTTGTATAAGCCCCCAGCATCATCAACTCGCCATGAGCCATATTAATCACGCCCATCAGCCCGAAAATAATCGCTAGTCCCAGGGCTGCAATTAGTAAAACTGCGCCGATGCTAATGCCGTTAAATAAACCATCTAATATCGCCAATTTTGTTACTCCTGCATCAAGTCGGTTAACTTTGTTCGCGGATAATTAGGGGCGGATTTTACCCCCTTGGTGTCAACTTAAGCGTCAAGTTTTCTATAAATTATGCTTAGAGTGAGTATCTCGATACCCCTAAATCTCCCTGAATCAGGGGGACTTTGAAGACTCCTGTTCCCCCTGATTCAGGGGAGTAGGGGGTGACGCAAGAACGCTCTTGTCCCCCCCTTGTTAAGGGGGGCTAGGGGGGATCGAAGATACCTTGCCAACGTTAAAAAAATTGGTATTACCTACTTATCAAGCTTGGAATTTGCCACCTTTTGCGGGGTCTGACCAATCGCAAGAAAAGCCTTTTGTTTCCGCGACAAATTGATTCCAAGGAACCGGCTTCACTGCTGCTGGTGTAGCAAAAGCGATGTCAAATAAACCGTCTTCTCTCACTTCGCCCAAGCGCACAAATTTAGAAAGGTGATGGTTAACATCCATCGTTACTGTGCCCCCTGGCGCGTCAAAGGTTTGACCCAAAGCTGCTGCCCGCACTTTTTCCAAATCGTCGGCTGTCCCGGCTTTTTCGACGGCTTGCTTCCACAGGTAAACCATGATGTAAGCTGCTTCCATCGGGTCGTTAGTCACTCTATCGTTCCCGTATTTTGCTTTGAAAGCTTGCACAAATTTTGTATTTGCCGGAGATTCCACAGTCATGAAGTAATTCCAGGCGGCGTAATGGCCTTTAAGATATTCTACGCCGATCGCCTTTACTTCTTCTTCAGCAATACTGACAGACATTGACGGATATTTGTCCGGCCCCAAACCTGCACCCTGCAACTGTTTGAAAAATGCTACGTTGCTGTCGCCGTTGAGGGAATTGAAAATGACGCCCCCGTCTGGCAAAGCTGCCTTAATTTTAGTAATAATTGGCGTGACTTCTGTCCCGCCCAAAGGAATGTAATCTTCCCCAACTAATTCGCCGCCTTTGGCTGCTAGCTGTGCCTTGATAATGGTATTTGCCGTGCGGGGGAAAACGTAGTCAGACCCGACTAAGAAGAATTTTTTGCCTTTATTTTCTAGCAGCCAGTCAACTGCTGGTTCGATTTGCTGGTTCGGCGCAGCCCCGGTGTAGAAAATGTTCTTGGAACACTCTTGACCCTCGTATTGTACGGGATACCAGAGCATATGATTTTTTTCTTCAAATACTGGCAATACTGCTTTGCGGCTGGCGGATGTCCAGCAGCCGAAGACGGCGACAACTTTATCTTGGTCGATCAATTTTTTGGCTTTTTCGGCAAAAGTCGGCCAGTCTGAGTTGCCATCTTCTATTACTGCTTCGATTTGTTTTCCGAGGACACCCCCAGCTTTATTAATTTCTTCTATCGCTAATTGTTCGGCATCGACAACGCTTTTTTCGCTGATTGACATCGTGCCGCTCAAGGAATGCAAAATTCCTACTTTGATCGTGTTTCCGCCCCCGGCTGCTGCTGGTGTATTTCCTGTTGATGTGGGAGAAGCGGCGGGAGTTGTTGTTGGAGTTGGAGTTCTACAAGCTTTGAGAAATAAACTTGATGTTAGGGTAGCAGAACTGTATAAAATAAATTTCCGCCGATCGAATCGCTTTGTCATTTTTTCTTGTTACTCTTGAATAGATGAGTCAGATGATTGAGAATAATAACACATAGCGACTTGATATTAAGACTCCCTTAATAAGATAGTTGTATTTTTGGATACAAATTTTATTATTAAGTAAATTAAAGTTTAAGGACAATTTTCGACAATTTACAGTACAGTCTCTCAAAACGGGTGGCGATCGCACTGCGCTTTGAGTACGATCGGACTTGTGTAAATCACCCTGATTGTCGAATAACAAATTATTTGTCGCTTTTAAAAAAAATTAATGCCGTATCGCTCCGAGGAGCTGAAGTCCTTGCTAAATATCGATTGTAGCAGCTTTTTTACCCAAAAAGTACCGCAGTGACTTTAACACGCTCGTTGTCGCTATTTAAACTTTTCACAAATTCTATGTTGCTTCTTAAAAAACGGGGCTGGCAAAAATTAGGGCAGCGTCTAACAAATTAAGCATCGTTTTTTGAAAAAACAGCTTAGAGTGTTGATTATAAAATCAAATTGCTCTGGAGGCGTGCTCGTGATAGGGGATTGTACCCGATCGATCCATCTCCGTTGAGGCGATCGCTCCCTTGAAAACGGTTGCAGGACACCCAGACGCTTTTTTGGCGCGATCGCACCCTCGCTCAAATGTCCGAAAACATTCCCATCACCTACTTTCCCACTCGCCATACAATTTTCCTAAGTTTTGGCCTCGCCTAAGCCGAAAGTCTCAACGCCGATCGCATTTGCATTTGCGTCAACGCTTTAGACTATTCCGGCTATCTAGACTGTCGCCCCGATTATATTCAAGCCATACAACAAGTATTGCGGTTAGGGACAAGACAAGGAAGAGAAGGCGAAGCAATTTCTATCTCAACACCGCTGATTGAGCTAAACAAGACAGAAATTATTAAATTAGGCAATAATTGGAGAGTGCCTTCGGAAAAAACTTAGTCTTGTGACACCGACGGTGAGGTTGCTGGTGGCGTTTGCGATTCCTGTCACTTACCACGGGCAGCGTTTAAGGAGTTAGGTTTACAATATCCGCTGCCTTACGCTGCTAACCCAAACACCGATCAATAAAAATTGTCTTAAAAATTTTGCCGCACAGAAGGTTAACCCATGGATAATCTCTTTTAATCAAAGCTTATTCCAAATAGCTTATAATAGTTATGAAATTTTCAACTGCCACTAAAATTCCTAAAAATTATGAAGAGGCGGCCTTTTGTTGGGTTCTCCCTATTGTTTGTAGCAAGCTGTTCTACAACAGTAAATCAATCTAATCGCAGTTTTTCCAATTTGGCCGTCAGTGAACCAGAAACCCTAGAATTTGCCGTAACTGATATTCAGGGAGCAGAAGATTTGCAGCAAAATTATCAAACATTTCGGACTGTTCTTGGGGAAGTTTTAGAGAAAAAAATTGAATTGTTCCCAGTAGATAACTATATAGCCGCAGCCGTAGCTCTCCAGTCCGGTCAGCTAAAATTAGCTCTAACAGGGCCATCTGAATATGTGATTATGCGGGCCCGGACAAATGCTGTTCCCATCATTGCCATCACCCGCCCCGACTATCACTCAATTATTGCTGTTCCTGCCAATAGCGAGATTAAGTCAGCAGCACAGTTGAAAGGTAAAACAATAGCTATGTGGGAAGCAGGTTCAACCAGCGGTCATTTAGGGCCTACTAAAATTCTACTCGACGCTGGATTAAATCCCCAAACTGACATCAAAATTTCAATGTTGGGAAAAAAGGGCTTGCAGGCTCTTAAAAAACAACAACTTGATGCCTTAGGAATTGGTTTGAATAGATACAAAGATTTGCTCAAAATAGACGGTTTATCGACCAATGATTTTCGGATTATTGCCACAGGGGTACCCTTACCTAGTGACTTGTTTGTAGCTAGTAGCAACCTGCCGAATACTCTTGTTGAAAAAATCCGCGCTCGCCTGGTTGAAAATCAAGATAAGCTAATTGAAGCAATTTTAGTTGGGAAAGCTAATGATAAGTATCAAGGAGCTAAACTGGTGCCAGCAAACGACAGTGATTATAACATGATTCGTGAAGTTTATAAAGCCATTGGTCAGGGGAATGTCTTGTAAGGTTAAATTTTATCTAATGCCGAGTTTGTAGTCAAGCTTTAGCCCTTAATCCATAAACTCTAGGGAATATGGCCCCTACTACGAATAAGAGACTTTATTTATGTGCATTTACTAATAAAATTGTTAAAATTTAGCTCAGGTTGCCAGTATGCAAAAATTTGAACAGGGGGAGAATGGGGCTGTAAAGTTCAACAATCTTACCCTAAATAGACGAAAAAATAATACCGCTGTCACTGAAGGATCTCGCGACATCAAAAATTCTATCCTAAAAACTCCCTTGACTGCCATTAACCGCTTAATTTCTCGCTTAAGCATTGCCAAAAAAATTACTTATGGCTACTCGCTAGCAATTGGAATAGCCGTACTAGGAACCACAGGGGGAATGCTCTGTGGAGACTATTACCAAAAGCAAGCTTTCCAAGCTCTAACCTTCGCTGATGAGCAACAACATTTGCTCAGCGATTTAGAATATTCCGTGCAAGCAGTGCAGTCACATCCCAAACGCTTAATCTCTGTTTTGGGAGATTCAATCTGGTTTGAATATGAAACGGCTAAGTTTTTGAAAGATGTGGATGTAGTCAAAAAACATATTGCAGAACTAGCTTTTTTTACGGAAGAACATTCCACAGAATTAGCAGTTAATTCTTCTGAATTAAAGGAACTGTTAAACGGTTACACAACTGCGACAGATTCGTATTCTCAATTGCTCAAATCTTTTTGGCAAGAAATAGCTCCCTCCTCACTAAAACCAGAGGAAGTTGAAGAGGCACAGCAGCAGGTATTGGATTTAATCAGAGGGGATAAAGCAGTTAAGCTCGATGTGAAGTTTGAGCGGCTGTCAGAGAGTTTGAGCTTGATGACACAAGTAGCTAAGGCACAGCAGGGAGAAGCTTACATTAATTTTAATAGAGCTGAGGAATTGCGAGTGCAAATCATCGTAGTGAGTATGTTAGTGTCCGTCGCGATCGCTATTTTTCTAGCCATCTGTACCAGCCGCGCGATCGCCCTTCCTCTCCAAGCGGTAACCACCGTAGCTAAAACTATTACTCAACAAGCAAATTTTGATTTGCAAGTACCTGTCACCACAGAAGATGAAGTGGGTACCTTAGCCAAATCCATCAATCAATTAGTTGAATGGGTAGCAGAATACACCCATGAATTAGAACAGGCTCGCCAAACTTTGGAAGAGCGAGTAGAACAAAGAACAGAAGAACTTACAGCAGCCCTTTACGAACTCAAACACACCCAAACCCAGTTAATTCAAACCGAAAAAATGTCGAGTTTAGGGCAGATGGTGGCAGGCGTAGCCCATGAAATAAACAACCCTGTTAACTTTATTCACGGCAACCTAGAATACGCCAACCACTATATTATAGATTTGTTAAAGTTAATTCGTCTCTATCAGCAGGAATACCCGCAACCCACAGAGGCGATCGCAGAAGAAATCGCAGAGATAGAACTAGACTTTCTCAGAGAAGATTTACTAAAACTGCTTGACTCTATGAAAATCGGTTCAGAACGCATCAGGCAAATAGTTTTGTCTTTGCGAAACTTCTCTCGTTTAGATGAAGCTCAAATGAAATTAGTTGATATCCATGAAGGCATTGACAATACACTATTGATTTTGAGCAGCCGCCTCAAGCAGGGAATTGAAGTTGTCAAAAACTATGGAGAATTGCCCGAAATAGAGTGTTATCCAGCGCAGCTAAATCAAGTATTTATGAATATTATAGTAAATGCGATAGATGCACTAGAAGAGTCATCGCATAACTCTAAAAAAGGTAAAACTCCTCAGATTTTCATTCAGACGCAAAAGTTGGATAGTAGCCAAATTCTGGTGCGAATTAGCGATAACGGGCCTGGCATTTCACTTGCAATCCAAAGCAAGCTATTTGACCCATTTTTTACAACTAAAGCACCAGGAAAAGGCACTGGTATTGGCCTCGCGATTTGCTACCAGATTGTGGAAAAACATCGGGGTAAAATAGAGGTAATTTCATCTTTGGGAGGGGGAGCAGAGTTTGCGATCGCACTCCCCGCCTCCTCTCAAACTTGAAGCTAGGTATTGTCTATTATCAGGACATTAATGTGTTAACAACGACAAATAATTTCTAATTCGACCTATGGAGAATAGCGGACTCGAACCGCTGGCCTCTGCGGTGCGATCGCAGCGCTCTACCAACTGAGCTAATTCCCCTGATTGAGTTTTAATTTAGCTTTTTAGATGCGGGATTTCCGAATCTAAAAGGCTTACAGGTCTTGCTTGCTTTCGCTTTGGCAGACCGTCACCTACGTTAGCACGTAACTGCTAAAAAGGTCAAGTTTTTTCCGCAGCCGACTCAGTGGGAGCGATCGAGCAAACTTGCGCCACTCTGTCCAACTCTAAATCAGCAAAATAGTCCACCGTCCAATTGGCTTGGCGCTGGATCATGTGAAACGGGTAAGTGTGAGTCACACCCGCAACCTGAATCCCCGCTTTTTTCGCCGCTTCAATCCCCGCAAAACTATCTTCTAGCGCCAAACACTCGATCGGTTGCAGGTTAAAGTCGGGATATTTCTGGTTGAGAAGTTCCACAGCCAATAGATAGCCGTCGGGTGCTGGTTTGCTCGCCGTCAAGTCGTCGCCTGCGACAATGAACTCAAAGTTTGCTGCCAAACCAGCCCGATGTAACACCAATTCTATCTCCGATCGCATTGCCCCGCTAACTACGGCCATTTTCAGTCCGGCGACCCGAATTTTGTCAATAAATTCTGCCAAACCCGGATAAATCGGCACTTTCTCCCAAGTATCTATTTGAGCTTTGTAAGCTTGGGCCTTGCGCTGCAGCAGTCGCTCAAGATATGTTTCTGTCAGAAATCGTCCCCGGCGCTCTAGCAGTGCGGTAATGCAAGCGCAATCGCTTTTTCCCAAACAAACTTCTCGAAACTCCCCACGTTTGAGCTGGAGATTTTCATCGAGCATCAATCGATCGATTATTTTCTCGTGAATCGGCTCGTCATTAACAATCACGCCATTAAAATCAAATAAAACTGCTTTTAGAGTCATTAGTCATGAGTCATTAGTCATTAGTTTGCTAACAGTTAACCATTAACAGACAACAGTTAATAGATCAAGCAGGAGCTGGAATGCCCGGTAAATCCCCATCAAAATCAGGAGTTCGATCGCCCAAATTCCACCCCCTCGCCACCCTCACCTGTTCCAAATCTTCCCCCGGCAAAGGTTTCACGCCCTGCGTCACCTGATTCGTCCACCAGTGTTCGTGAGTTTGCACCGCCGCGAATCCAGCCGCCCCCGCCCAAGCATCGAGGCTGCCAGCCGCGTAAGACTTAATATAAGGCTCCTCAAAGATATCAGTCAGCCACTCTGTCTGCCGCAAAGTTTTTTGGTTTCCGTCCAAAATTGCCACTTGTCCCCCAACCTTCAGCAGGCGGAAGCTTTCTCGCAAAATTGCCCGCGAGACAGCAGGCGGCGTCTCGTGAAACAGCAAGGAAGCTGCGACTAAATCGAAGCTGGCATCGCCAAAAGCAACGCTTTCGGCATTTCCGTGCAACCACTCGATATTTAAGCCGGCTTTTTGCGCTTTCATGTCGGCAACTACCAGCATATAAGGCGACAAATCCAGCCCGACAACTTCCGCTTCGGGAAAGGCTTGCTTGAGCATGAGCGTTGTCGAACCGGTGCCGCATCCCAAATCTATAATTCGGCGCGGTTTCACCCCCACAGCGTCAATTAAGCCTTGCCTGACGACTGTTTCGTGGGGAGGCAAAACATATTGCGTGATTGGATCGTAGGAAACGGCGGCACTGGGGTTGAGGTACCCGCGTTTAATGCCGTGAAAGTTTTGGCTGGTGTAATATTCGGGATAAACTAAGCCGGGTTGTCGGTAGCGATCGCCCGCTGTTTCCCAGTCGATACCTTCGTAGAGTCGTTTCAGTGCTTGTTCGTCGATCGCCAGTCGAATCAGGGGCGACAAAAAGCGCTCGAAAATTGTATCCTTGCCAACAGCCATAAAACTCCTTTAACCAAAACTAAAACTCTTCTAATTTTAGCCAACGGTCGTAAGTTTAGCATTAATTAAAACTGTTGAGTCCCTCTTCTCTCTTCCCTGTATCCGTTACCTCCGTTACAAAATCCGTAGGCTTCCTTTCCCACTTCCTTCTTATACCTGTTTCAAAAATAAATGCAACTAGAGGCAAGCTCCCAACATTATTTCATCAGTCATTACCCATTCTAAAATCTAAAATCTAAAATGGTATTACTTCCCGTTACTAATAGGAATTTTTACCATAAACTCCGTCCCGCCGCCCGGAGGTTGAGAAATTTTGATGCTGCCGCCGTGTCCATCCACTACAATCTTGTAGCTAATTGCTAACCCCAAACCAGTGCCTTGGCCCACTGGTTTAGTAGTAAAAAATGGGTTATAAATTTTGTCTTTAACGCTGTCGGGAATGCCGGGGCCGTTGTCGGCGATCGCCACTTTTAGAAATTTACCGCCATTTTCGCGAACTACTCCCGTGGAAATTGTAATGATTTTATCTAGGCGATCGATCTCGTTCAAGGCATCGATCGCATTGCTCAGCAAGTTCATAAAAACCTGATTGAGCTGAGACGGATAGCACTCGACTGAAGGCACTTTTCCGTATTTCTTGACTATATAAATTCTATTTTTGATGCGGTTGGAGAGCAACAGCAAGGTATTTTCTATACCTTCGTGAATATCCGCCTGCTTTTTGTCAGATTCATCAAGGCGAGAAAAGTTACGCAAAGAAAGAACGATGTTGCGAATGCGTTCGGTTCCTATTTTCATAGAATCCAATATATGCGGCAAATCTTCCTCGATAAAGTCTAACTCGATTTCTTCGGTAAAGTCTGCGATTTCCGGGGGGACTTCCGGGAACGTTTGTTTGTATAAACTCACCAATTCTAATAAATTTTTAGTATATTTGCTGGTGTGAGGTAAATTAGCCGAAATGAAGTTAACCGGGTTGTTGATTTCGTGCGCTATCCCAGCTACCATTTGACCTAGCGATGACATTTTTTCGCTCTGGACTAAATGAGTTTGAGTCTTTTTCAGTTCATTTAAGGCACTATTAAGGAGTTTTACTTGGTCTTGGGTTTGACTGTAAAGGTGAGCTTGAGTAATTGCGATCGCCAGTTGGTCGGCTACCGCTTTTAAGAGTTGGATTTCCTCCTTACTCCAAAGCCAATGAGTAACGTGGCTGCAAATTAAATAACCCTGCGGCTGGTTCTGAGTATGGACAGGTACGGCTAAATAGCTATTAGCTTTAAAGTCGGGCGGTTGAGTTACACCCTCCGCCCAAGTGTCGCTCGAAAGAATAATGGGTTCGCCTTGAGCACTCCGTACTAACACATTTTCGATCAAGTAAGGCTCAAACTTTATGGCTTGTGTCCGAGAATCAGATGGGCAACATTCCCAGAGGATTTGTAACATTTTTTCTTGCGGTTTGTACCAACCAAAAGCCGCCCGTTCTAGGTGCAGCAAACTTGCTATTTCTTCGACTGTACTTTGCACAATTTTGTCTAATTCCAGGGAAGCGCGAATGCGTCCAGCAATCCGGTTGAGCATGGCTTCTCGCTCCGCTTGAGCGCGATTGTTTTCGGAGGAGTAAATTAGCCAAATGGCTGCTAGCATTGCCGGGACGAGCAGTCCGGCGACTACGGATGTCAGCAAATTTAATGCTTGCAGTTGGGATTCAATATTTTCGCGGGGAATTACTAAAGCCATCGACCAGTTAACTTCCTTGAGGGGAGCATAGGCCACATACACCCATTTATTATCTATTTTTACCAGTTCGATGTTCGTCTGGCGGTCGATCATCTGCCGCGCAATTGTGGAGAGTGCGGGGTCTTGTGACTGTAAAAAGCTTGGGGTCTCCCGGTCGATATTTCCGATTAAGTTACTGTTGGGATGAACAATTGGCACTCCTTGTGAATTGAGCGCAAAAGCATAACTGTCAGAACCGTACAGCAAGCTGTTAGCGACCGATGTTACTCGGTCTAATTTAATGCTGCCCGATAGGGTTCCAATTACTTGATTGGGAGCGGGGGGTAAGGCCCAAATAGGAGCTGAAATGATGATCGTCGGAACTTTTGTACTGCGGCCGATCAGCGGGTCGGAAACGTTGAGCTGCCCTGCCATTGCTTTTTTAAAGTGTTGGCGGTCTTTGTTGTTCGCGCGGTTGCCTAGAGTGTTGATAAACGAGCCGTCCGTTTGAGTTAATGACAGGATGAAATACTCTTTTAACCTGTATATTTCTCCTTGCAACCTGGGTTCGACTAATTTCCAATTGAGAGTGTTAACCGTAGGATCGTAAGCAAGGGTTTCTATTTCTGCTTTGCGAGTGCTGAGCCAGCGGTCGATTTCGTCAGTGCCTTTTTCTAGTTTTAATAGTGCTATTTGCTTTAAATTGTCGAGGATTAGCCCGCGCACAAAAAAATAGCTGATGCAAGCAGTTGTGCTAATGGTTAAAGCCGTGGTGGCCAGAATTAGCAGGGTCAGCAAATGGCGGCGCTGCCGTCTGTGCTGCCAAAGACTGTGCGCTTGCTGCCACCTTGATTGAGCAGAATTGGTGATGTTTTCCCAAAAGTGGCGCAGGTTTTTTGTTTGGTGTGGGGGCGCCGCAGACACAGATCCGGCTTGATTTGCTGGGTTTTGCATCATCAAATGTTCTCTCCGAATCAAATTCATCAAACGGTATTGGTCATTCGGCAGAATTAATAATATCAGGCAAGTCGTGAGACAACTTTCAGAAAATAATGCAACTGTAGGCCGGTGCTCCCGACCCTGCTAGTCATCAGTCATTCCGAATCTAAAATCTCAAATCTAAAATTTAAAATGGTATGACTTGCATTCCTGACTCCAAACAATTCTTATTCCGAGCGCACGATCGCCTTCTATTTTGGCATCAATTTTATATTTCGACCTTCGGTTTACCTACTTGAGGTTAGTGCTTTACGATATCTTTAATATCTATCTTGTTTGTATAACAAAATAATTGTAAATAACACAGAGAAAATACGGAGTTTTTTAAATTAGCAATGTATTATAATGTATGGGAAAAACACTATTGACAATTTTACCAATTTGCGCTGTGGTTTCAAGGGGAAATTTTTTCGTCTAAAGCTTTCTTAGCCAAGCGGGTTGCATAAACGGTGAGGGCGATCGTTGCTAGCAAACCAATGCCGTAGAGAACCCACTCAGCAGCAGTGCGCGATCGCCCTTGCGCTCCAAGTGCAGTCAAACTCCCGGCCAGGGAACCGATATAAACATACATGACAGTTCCCGGAATCATGCCGATCCAAGATGCCAAAAAATAGTCTTTTAAAGATACCTGCGTGACTCCGAAAGCATAGTTAAGCAAATTAAACGGAAAAATGGGAGAAAGCCGCGTCAGCAGCACAATTTTCCATCCTTCAGAAGCAACTGCGGAGTCGATCGCCTTAAATTTTTGATTGCCCTCTATCTGTTTGGAAACCCAGTCGCGAGTTAAATACCTTCCTGTTAAAAAAGCGCAAGTTGCGCCTAAAACCGAGCCGATGGAAACACAAACCGAGCCGCCAACGACTCCGAACAAAACGCCAGAACCGAGAGTCAGCAAAGAACCAGGGATAAATAGAACCGTTGCTACAATGTAAATTAGAATAAAAGCTGCCGGGCCCCAAGGGCCGAGACTCGCGATCGACTCCAAGGCATTTTTCAGAATTCCTTGGAAGTTGAAAAACTTGGTCGCAGCAATTAAAGCCACAGCTAAACCAATTCCTAAAATCAGCTTCCACCTGTTTGATGTTGGGGGATTTTCACCGGGC
Source organism: Microcoleus sp. MON2_D5 (assembly GCF_036701905.1). Classification (NCBI taxonomy): domain Bacteria; kingdom Bacillati; phylum Cyanobacteriota; class Cyanophyceae; order Oscillatoriales; family Microcoleaceae; genus Microcoleus; species Microcoleus sp. MON2_D5. Next base: position 36,936 of record NZ_JAUBRM010000028.1, on the reverse strand, counting down.
GATCGCGAATCATTCATTACCTCAACTCTCCACTCTCAATAATATGGGCATGGGGCATTGGGCCCAAAAGCATGGGGAATCGGGAATCGGGAATCGGGAATCGGGAATCGGGCCCAAGAGCATAGTTTCTTCCTTCTTCCTTCTTCCTTCTTCCTTCTTCCTTCTCAAATCAAAGTACCGCCGCAGCTAGAACCGCAACCCGCCGTACAGCCATAACAATAAGCAGCAGTTTGCACCTCTTGAATCACATCTAAACTGCCAGATTCGAGCAATTTAGCAACAGTTATCTTTTCCCCGCTGCCAGTTTTCGCGGGCAAATTTTCCATTTGGTTAAAATCGCAGTCGTAGACATTGCCCAAATAGTCGATCGACAATTCGTTACGGCACATTAAATGTTCCAGAGTACCGGGGTTAAAATTCTCCTCCAAAAACCCGAGATAAGGCTTGTGCAGTTTCTTATGTTCCAAATGAAACTTAGTCCGTCCCACCGGCAAATTAGTAATCGCGAACAATTGATTAAAACAAATCCCAAACTTTTCGGCTAAATAAATCTTGTAATCTTGCTCTAACTTGCCTTGTTCCGGTGTTAGCGAAAACTTGTCTGTTGTCGGCACTTGTGGATTGTACACCAAATCTACAATTAAATTTGGGTTTTTCCCGTATCCCAACTGATTTAGCTTTTGCAGCGCCCGAATCGAACTGTCAAAAACACCGTTGCCGCGCATTTTGTCCACATTGTCAGCTTGGTAGCAGGGAAGCGACGCCACAATTCTGAGTTGGTGCTGCGCGCAATATTCGGGAATATCTTCAAAACCTTTTTCAAAGTAAATCGTCAAATTAGAACGAACAATTACCTCTTTACCTGCCGCCCTGGCAGCTTCCGCTAGCGGTTTAAAACCGTAAAGCATTTCGGGAGCACCGCCGGTGAGGTCAACAGTTTTAATTTGAGGAAAGCGACGAATGATTTCAATTAATTGGTCGCAAATTTCCGGGGAAAGTTCTTCTGTTCGTTTCGGGCTAGCTTCTACGTGGCAGTGAGTGCAAGCGAGGTTGCAGCGTTTGCCGAGATTAATTTGTAAAACTGTAATCTGCTTTTTAGTTAAAGCTGAGTTAATTTTGTTTTTGAAAGGCGTGACTGCTGTCTGAATCATGTGCTAACCTTTTGGTCTTTGCTCGCAACGAATGTAGAGGCGTTCCGGCGGAACGCCTCTCATAATTTAGCACTAATTCTTTGGATGCGACAGCGACTAATTTGAATGATTGGCAACAAAGTTAATTGAAACTCACATCTTGCACCATTCTTAAGAACAGGCTTTCCGGCCTGTTCCACAAAAGTTAATTTTCTTGTGGGGTGGGCAGGATGCCCGCCCGTCTACTTAATCTTACTTGAGAGAGTCAACTAATGTTTCAACTCGTGCTTTAATTTCATCTCGAACGCGGTGAAAAGTTTCTATGGGTTGTCCGTCGGGGTCGTCGAGTTGCCAATCTTCAAACACTTCTCGCAATACCCACGCTTCGGGTAAATTCACGCCGCAGCCGCACAAAGAAATTACTGCATCGTAGTCTTCTGCATTGAATTCGCTTAAGGGGTTTGATGTTTGATCTGTGATGTCAATGCCGATTTCTGACATGACTTGAATTGCTGTCGGATGAACTCTGCTTGATTCTAACCCGGAACTGGTGACTCCAATCTTTCCGGCTCCGATGGTTTTAGCGAATCCTTCTGCCATTTGCGATCTGCAGGAGTTTCTTTTGCAAACAAACATTACTTTTTTCATGCTTTTTGTTGGTTGTTAGTTGCGAGTTGTGGGTTATGGGTTGTTGTCGGGGTTCCAGCGGTTTCTAAGCGCCCGGTAATTCAAGGGCGCGATTTGCTAGTGCGATCGCCTCTTTAGCGGCTTGTTCCTTGCGTTCGCTGTAGCGATCGGTCAAATAGTCGGCTTGCTCCCGCAACAGCAGGGTAAACTTGTACAGTTCCTCCATCACGTCGATCGCGCGATCGCGATAAGGCGAATCCTTCATCGTCCCATCGTCATTAAACTCCTGATAAGCTTTCGCAACCGAAGACTGATTCGGAATCGTAAACATCCGCATCCACCGGCCCAAAATTCTCAAAGTATTGACAGCATTAAAAGATTGCGAACCACCGCTAACTTGCATCACCGCCAAAGTTCGACCTTGAGTCGGTCTGACAGCCCCAATGCTTAAAGGAATCCAGTCAATTTGATTTTTCATAATGCCGGTAATATTGCCGTGCATTTCTGGACTAGACCACACTTGACCCTCCGACCACAGGCTCAATTCCCGCAACTCTTGAACCTTCGGATGAGTATCGGGAACGCTGCCGTAAATCGGCAATTCAAGAGGATTGAAAAATCGAACTTCTGCACCCAAATCCTCAATAATTCTCGCCGATTCTTCCGCCAACAAGCGGCTGTAAGAACGCTCTCGTAACGAGCCGTATAAAAACAGAATTCTCGGTTTGTGCGTAAAACTTGTCATGATACTTTCAATTAAAATCCCGAAATCCGTTAGATATTTCCCGATAAACTGCGACTGCTAATTGTGCTCCCCAGATAGGAGCAACCCAGTAAACCCAGTGGTGTTCCCAAATGCCGCCCACTAAAGCCGGGCCGAGAGAGCGTGCTGGATTCATACTCGCTCCGGTAATTGGCCCCATAAATGCAGCTTCTAACCCTACAGTTAACCCAATTGCTATCCCGGCAAAGCCGATGTGAGCGCGTCTATCTAGTCCCGAACCGAGGATAACAAACATTAAGATAAAGGTCAAAACAGTTTCTAAAATTAGAGACTGCAACCAGTGACCATTAAGAGGGATAGTTGCACCTAGATTTGCTACTTCACCTAAAGTAATTAGCAGCAGTTGAGAAGCTGCGATTGCACCCGCACACTGCGCTAAAACGTAAGGCAAAACTTTATATTTTGGGAAAAAACCGCTCGCCCAAAACCCTAAAGTTACGGCAGGATTAAAGTGTGCACCGCTGATGTGTCCGATCGCGTAAATCATGGCACATACTACTGCACCAAATACAAAACTGACGCCTAAATGAGTTACGGAACCAGCGCTAGTTTTGTTAACCATCACCGCGCCGGTGCCTGCAAAAACCAAAATAAATGTACCTAGAAATTCGGCGATCGCCTCTCGCCTGCAATCGGGCCGAGCACAAGCTAACCTCTGAGCTATTGCATCCATCGCTCTCAACTAATTTGTTCCCTCCCATCATATCAATAAAAATTGATATGTCAATCATCAAACAAGCCATATCAGTATTTGAGTGATTAAGAAATGTTGATGGGTTAACCCGCGTCGGAACAGGGGCGCGCCGGCAGGATCTGGCTGAAGCGGCGGTATTCGGCGAGGTACTGTTCGAGGGCGACAAACTGCGTCAAATTGAGGCTGTAGTAAATCCAGCGGCCTTCTTGGCGGCTGCGGACTAAACCGGCTTCTTTTAGGGTTTTGAGGTGGAAAGAGAGTTTAGGCTGAGAGACAGAAAGTCGATCGCACAATTCGCACACGCACAACTCCTGTTCCCGCAGCAACTCCAAAATTTGAATCCGCAGGGGGTCGGAAAGAGCGTGAAAGCCAGCAGCGATCGATTTATCTGCAACAGGCTGCGCGATCGTAGAATTTTTAACCATAAATTACCCTTAAATTTTTATTCAAAAACTCCCACTGCGATTTCTTGTTTTTACCGTTAGATTTGATCGGGTTATCCTTTGATGGCAATCCCGAATCAACTGCGAACTCTTTCTATTCTATGACTAACGATTAATTTTTTTTACCGATGCAACACCCCGTAAGCACAGCCGCTGATTGCCGCAGCAATTGGCAAGGTCAAAATCCATGATAGTAGAATCTGATAGAAAACGCGCACATTAGCTTTTTTTGAAATCAATCCAACACCAAAAATTGAACCTACCGAAACATGGGTTGTAGAAACTGGAAGCCCATAACGACTGGCAACAATAACTAAAAATCCAGTCACTAAGTTTGCCACCAGCCCTTGACCGGTATTCATTGCTGTCAGCTTTTTGCTCATGGTTTCGGCAACTTTTTTAGCATTCAATAAACCGCCGAGCGCCATTCCCAAAGCTACTGCCAAACTTCCCCACTGAACTGATATTGATTGACCGACTAACATGAGCGAAACAATTTTCGGCGTATCGTTCAATCCTCTGGCAAAACTGACGATTCCCGCACTCATAAAATGGCAAACATCCACTAACTTTTGGCTGGGGATTTGTAAGAAATTTCCCCGGTACCTTTGCGTGCATTTATCTAGAGAATCGACGGCGACATCAGCGGTTGTGATGCACTTAAGTATGTTAGTTGCATCGGGCTGGGGAATGGGAATAATCTGTTGAATTTGACCAGCGCAAATACACCATTCTTTCTGGATTCCTAAATAAACTCGCAGGTAGCGAGACAGCGCATAAATTAAAGCTCCTAATATAATCGCAATCATGGGGCTCAGCAACAAAGGCATTAGAAAATTTTTATGCAATGCCGTAAAATTAACTTGAGTACCAATTGCTACTAAACCTGCACCGCCCAAGGCACCTGTAAGACCGTGAGTTGTGGAAATAGGGAATCCAGTTAAGGTAGCAAGAATAACGGTTAAACCCGCAGCGATCGCGACTGCCAAATGAAAATCTGTGCCATTGGCGATCTCGTCTGGAACTAGCCCTTTTCCCGAAAAGCTTTTTACCAGCGTTTCTGCTAAAAAAATAGAAAATATTGAACCTGCAAATGTTGTGATAGTTGCCCAACCAATTGCTGTTTTATAGTTCGTCGTCTGACTGCCAAACAGTGTCGCCACGCCTTTAAAATTATCATTAGCACCATTGCAGTATGCTAAAAAAAACGTGGCGATAAATAGGGCAATAAGTAACATTCTCTTACTCAGAATAAGTGTGGTTTATTTAAAACTGTTTTTGACCCGGACCGCTACAGCACCGAATTTGATTGTATAGACACAGGTGCATCAAAAAAAATAATGAAAATATTAAGATTTCTTGGGAAGGCGAGCGATCGCATCTTAATTTCGCGCCAGCAACATGGACACGATATGGAACGATATTATAATTAAGGCTCGGCGATCGCTTCCCGTACGCTCAATTCACCGATTCACTTAGGATTTTGTACCCTTGCAGGCACATCAGTGAGTCCGGCTTTCTGCATCAGCGAAATCACCCCTATAGACAGAATTCCCCCAATAATTGCCCCGACAACAACCAGGATAATAAAGACTTTTTGCAGAGTTTTTTTAGTTGCCGGGTGGTACTGTCTCGGCAATGCTTCACCTTGATCGTCAACTTCTTGCTCCAAGGGGTCTAGGGGATTGGAGGGATTTGAGTTAAAGGGATTGGGCGCTTGATTCATGGTTAGTTTGAGTTAAAGGAGATTGACAACTATTTTAACTTGCGATTTAGCCTTGCAGCTTAAATAATACATTCGGGTTTTAGTGAATACTCTATAAATTTTATTAAGATTGCTAAAATACGGATTAACCCGGTTTATTCAATAAACCGGGTTTTTCAACATACTAAAAGTTTTATGTCACGCTTCTGCTTTGGACAGGCGATCGAGAGAAATTGTTGCTGCCTTAGATACTTGAAAATTCCTATCTTTTTCTAAGTATTTCAAAGCCGAAACGCTCTTAACACTCGGCAAATTGCCCAAAGCTTCAGCCAGCCTCTGGCGAATCAGCCAATCTTCCGACTGAGCAAAATTGAGGATGCGATCGATCGCCCCAAGATCTTTAATTTCTCCCAAAGCCGAAATTGCCGCCTGCTGGATCACCACTTGCTCGCTGTCGAGAGCTTTCAGCAGTACGTCGCGAGCCCGGGGATCTTTGAGATTTCCCAGAGAAACAGCAGCACTGAAGCGCACCAGCCATTGAGTATCTTCGTAAAAAGCCCGCACCAAAGCGTCAAAAGCTCTGATATCTTCCAGATAGCCCAAAGCACCCGCAGCGTCAGCGCGAATGCCGTAATCCGGGTCTGTTTCTAGCAATTTGACTAAAATAGGATAGCACTCTGCTGTCGGTTTGACCCCGAGAGCAAACACAGCCATCGATCGCACTTGCAAACTTTCGTCGTTCAACACCTTTTTAATCAAAGGCACCGCCTCTGCAGCAGGCACGTTCCGCAAGTTGGCCAAAGCCACCATTCGATCGGCTGAATTTTCGCTTTCTAACTTGGCTGCAATTTGCTCTAAGCTTAAAGTTGTCATTATGGATAAATCTTGTAGTAAAACTTTACATTCGGGTTATTTTGATTATAGGAGAGTCTCAGGAGAAAAGCAGGCAGTAAAAACCGCCCAAGGATTTGAGATCCGTGAGATTGCGAATTAGTGGCACCATTAATCTAAAGCTCAGATTGCGTGGAAATAATCAATGAGAAAGTTTATTATTTAAATCCCAAGCACAGGCGAGGTGTTTCTGCCGTTCCCTAAGGCTTTGCCCGATAGTTAGCCGCCCTCTGACAACCTGCAATCAACTATGCCGTTTTACCACCCGCCCTTTTACTCCTCAGCCTTAGAACAAGCGATCGACCGCTACCCCCTAACTGCCGGGCCAGAAACTTCCTTAGCAGCGGCGATCGCCTTGATGAGTCAGTTGCAAAACAGTTGTCCCCTAGTCAAAACACCTGTACCCTCAGACCGGGGGGGGATGACCGAAACCTCCCCGCCGGACAAGGTGCGGGCCCGGTGCGTGCTCGTCGTGCAGAACCAGCAGACTATTACCACAGGGAACTTATCCGATAGCCCCAGCCGCGGACTGTTAATGGGCATATTAACTCCCGCCGACTTAGTGAGGCTGATAGCTTCTGGCAAAATAGACACCCAGCACAAAGTAGCCCTGCACAAAATACCCATTTCTGAAGTGATGTCCCCGGTTTCGGTCTCCCTCACAGAATCCGACGACCAAGACGTGTTTACCGCTTTATCCTTATTTCGCCAGCACAAGATTCGCTATTTGCCGATCGTCAATCAATTGGGCCACTTGGTAGGAGTGCTGACGCGGGAAAGAATTCGCCAAGTATTGCAGCCTTCAAACATTCTCAAATTGCGGCGGGTAGCAGAATTGATGACTACGCCAATTACAGCACCCCACACCGCCTCGCTGCAGAGTATAACCGAACTGATGTCTGAGCATCAAGTCAGTTGCGTAGTCATCACAAAAAACAAAGAATTAACAATGGAGAAGCCCAAAGATGACTATACCTCCATTTTTCACTATTCCTTTCACCAACCCCTGGGAATTGTTACCGAATACGACATCGTGCAGGCACAGTTTCTCGAACTAAATTTCGAGCAAACCCCAGCTCAAAAAGTCATGAGAACTCCCCTGCAATTTCTTCAACCTTCCGATTCCCTGTGGACGGCCCACAAAGAAATGCAGCAGCAACAAGTGCAGCGGTTGGTCGTGTGCGGGGGGCGCGGAGAACTGTTGGGAATTATTACTCAGACCAGCTTGCTCAGAGTCCTCGACCCCACCGAAATGTACCGAGTTGTCAAACAGTTGCAGCAGTCGGTTTATCAACTGCAAGCCGAAAAAGTGGAACTGCTGCAAAGCCGCAACGCCAAACTGGAACAGCAGGTGCGGGAACGGACTGCAAAACTCCACGAACAATTGCAGCGCGATCGGTTGTTAACTCACATTTCCTTGCGGATTCACCAATCCTTAAACCTCGAAGAAATTCTCAACGCCAGCGTCGATGAAGTCCGCCAAGTTTTGCAAGCTGACCGAGTAGCAATCCTGCATTTAGAGTCCAGCAATTACGGCATTGTAGTGGCAGAATCCGTTGCCGAAAATTGGCCTTCAATCTTGGGAGAAATCATGCCGGATAATATTTGGCAAGAATCTGCTTCCGTGATCGAACAGGAAATTTATGCGGTTCCGGATCTCGACCAAGCCTGTTTGAGCGCCGAAAAATATGCCCGGTTCCAGCAAGCGCAAATCAAAGCTTATTTGATTGTACCAATTTTGCAAGACGGCAATTTGTGGGGGATGATGTGTGTCCATCAGTGTTCCCAATCCCGTCAGTGGCAACCTTCGGAAGTGGATTTGCTGCTGCAACTGGCAACTCAAATCGCGATCGCCATTCAGCAAGCCCAACTCTATCAGCAAGTCCAAAATCTCAACACCGACCTGGAACGCCAAGTCCAAGAACGCACCGCCGAATTGCAGCAAAAAGTTCACGAACTCCAGCATTTAAACGTCCTCAAAGATGAATTTCTCAGCACCGTTTCTCACGAATTGCGGACGCCTTTAGCTAATATAAAAATGGCTATTCATATGTTGAGAATTTCTCCCACACCAGATCGACGCCAGATTTATCTAGAAATTTTAGAAACAGAATGTACTAGAGAAACAGATTTGATTAATGCTTTGCTAGATTTGCAGCGGCTCGAAGCCGCAACTTGTCCGATCGACCTCGAACCAGTAAACTTAGAAGTCTGGCTGCCTACTATTATCGACCCGTTTTACACCCGGGCCCACGACCGCCACCAGGATTTGCGAGTAGAGTGCGATCGCCACCTCCCCACGATCAGTTCCAACCGCGCTAGTTTGGGACGAATTTTAGCCGAGCTCCTCAACAATGCGTGCAAATATACTGCCAATGACGGCGAAATTTTTCTGAAAGTTGAGTGCAAAAACCGAGACGGGGAACAGGGAGGACAAAGGACAAATTCGCGACAAGCAAGTGCCGTGGCTTCAGAAATCCAATTTACACTCAGCAATCAATCGTCCATTTCCATAGAGGAATTGCCTCGAATTTTTGAGAAATTTTATCGAGTTCCCAACGCCGATCCTTGGAAACAAGGAGGTACAGGTTTGGGTTTAGCTTTGGTTCAAAAACTTGTCGAACAGTTGCAGGGAAAAATTGAGGTTGAAAGCAGGAATGGCTGGACTAATTTTACCGTCACATTTCCTACCAACCCGGATGGAAATTAGTCCGCCATCAGTCAATTTTAGATTTTAGATCTTAGACTTCTGCCTAAGAGGTTCGGCGAGCGCTTAGTCAAGTCGCGCTCAGTCGAACGATTTTAGATTTTCGATTTACTCCACAGACGAATCTGGGAGCTTGAACAAGAGTCTAAAATTTTAGGAGTTCCATGACTCCTTTCGGGGGCTTGTATTCATTTTTTGGGGGTCAGCTTTTTTGGGTGTCACTCTTTTTTAGGAGCTAGTTTGCGGATACGAGACGGTGCTGGTGCCAAATTCAAATATTCATTTTTACCTTCAACAACTGACGATCGAGATGCTGGATACTTCTTGCGTTTAGTGGCATGATTCGCAACTGTGCCCAAGCATGGTATGCCAAAATTTTCTAATTGACTGAAAACTTTTTTGACTACAGAAAAGGGAACCTGCTTAATTGCTACAACCATCAGTATGCCATCGGTGCGCGCCGCTAAAAAATTCGTATCTTTACTGTCCGCCAGCGGCGGCGTATCGTAGATAACTAAGTCAAATTTTGCCTGAAGTTCTTCCATTAAATACTGCATCTGAGATGATGCCAGCCGTCTAGCAGTACCAGGCTCCGGGAGACCGGCAGTTAATACAAAAAGATTATCTGCTAGATGCGATCGTTGGATAATTTCATGGGGTTCGTTTTTATTATCGAGCAAGTTGCTCAATCCCTTGACATTAGGCAGTTCCAACAGCAAGTGCAGGCTGGGGGAATGCAAATTGGCGTCTACTAACAGCACTCGCTGACCCGCCAGCGCTGCCACGTGAGCTAAGTTTAAAGCAATGGTAGATTTGCCTTCGCCAACTGTAGCCGAACCAATTGCCAAAGAGCTAATCGTTCGATTTGAAGAAAGAAAGCGGATATTAGTATAAAGAGAGTCAAAAGCTTCTATAAATTCCGCAGCATTTTTCCTATTACCCTCTTTTCCTTCAAGATAAGCATAGGCCTTAGCAATAGAAGGCGGCAATTTTCTAGCATTTTTGTCAAGAGGAATTGCTCCCAATAAAGGTGCTTCAACCGCATCTTTAACGTCATCAGCACAGTAGAAAATATTGCGTAACTTTTCAATTAGGATAGCCGTTCCCAGACCCAAAACTAGCGCCCCAACAACTGCCATCACCAATTTGTTTTTAGCTTTCGATGGAACAGGAATCAACTTGCCCTTCTCATCTCGCGGTATGCCTGGTTCAGAAACTATTTCCCAAGGTACTTGGCTTTGAGCTGCTTGGACGCGCAGAGTTTCCCGCTGACTTAAAAGTTGATCGCGGGTGCGGGCAGCTACTTCTAATTGCTGTTGCAGTTCGTTGTAGCGCCGGGCTATGGTGGGGAATTCTGTTGCTTGTCGGTTTAGATTGTTTTTAGTTTGGGTGATTGCTTGAAGGCGAGCTTCTAAGACTTCAACTTGGTTAGCAGTATCAACCAATTGTTTAATCAAGCCTATGCGAATAGAATTTTGAAAATTCTGAACTTTAGAATTAGCTTGGGTGCCTACTAAATTTTGCCCCAAAATTCGAGCAGTTTGCTGGTTGAGCAAAGCTACTAAATTGGCCCGCTTGCGCTCTAAAGCTTCCACTATAGGGTTAGCAGATTTAAAACGAGCTGTTTCTACAGCAATCTGACCTTCTACTTCCTTAACCTTGGTCAGCAACTCTTTATATTGAGGTTCTTCGCTTAAAGCTGAAGCGGCAATAGCTTCATTGGGTGTAAAATCTAATTGTTTTTGCAAGTTAGCGTACAGCGTTTTCTGTTCTTGCAGTAGCCTTTGAGTTTCTAACTCTAAAGTTTCTACAGTGCGAACTTGCTCGATCAATTGCGCGCCTTGTTCTTTAGGATCGGTAATCTGTTGCTGCTGCTGTATTACCTGTAACTCCGATTTCAGCTTGTTTACGCGCTTATTGAGTCCCGGAAGCTGGTCTTCAATAAATTTAACACCTTCACCAATCCGAGTCTTGCGTTCATCAAGACTGTACTTTAAATATTTCTTTTTAGTTTCTTGTAAAACGAACTCAACTAATTTAGGGTCATCCCCCATGAAGCGAACTTGCAAAATTTTAGTGAGCGTCATCTCATTTTCTCCCATCCGCAAAACGACTAATTCTTTTTCAAGAAATTTTTCGGTAACTTTTGGATATCGTTTTTGGACTTGTTTGGCAATAGCAGAAAGCATCTGAGGACTCTTGAGAATTTCAAGTTGAGTTGCGTAGTCCAAACTAAAAAAATCTCGATTAGGTACTCCTCCCCCCTCGCTGCGATTGGCGAGGGCAGCGGGGTCAGCAATTCTGGCCTCCGTTGTCACTGGTTCCACTAGCATCCGAAAATCGCCTTGATATGTTTTCTTGCCTCCCTTGATCTGATAAAAAGCTCCAACGCCTACTAGACCCATAATCCCAATAATGATGAGGGCTTGTCGCTGAAAAGTCCTCAACAACGGTTTTACATTCAATCCTTTCTGAGGCTGCGCGCTTAACTCTTCTCCCTCGTCAACGGAAAATTGCTGCACCTGTCGGCTCTGGTTGCTAATGGGTACGATATGAGCGTCCTGTTCTCTTTCCATGTTGACCTCTTTCATATTTTGGGGGTAAAATCAGCTTTGTTCTGCGAGCCTTCTAGTTGATACTTTGAGCATTGGCTTAAGGATATCACACGAGATTCTTGGTTGGTCGAACCCAATTCCTTCTAATAGTTCTCACTCTTTTCACCTAGTATACAAAAATAACTAAATCCCTATGCTGTGCCGGCTGCAAAAGTTATTTTACAACTTCTGGAGAGTTGTATCGGACTGCATTTGGGTCTGCTGCGTTGTGCTTGTATGTAGGGTTTCCGGGCGACGAAGCAAACTTTTTCCGGTGTCGCTCAGCTTCGCGGTAGGGGCGCCATAACTTTACCAAACTTTTACAATTGACTGTAACACCTCAGCCGTCGCTTGCGCTGGTATTGCTTTGTAATCTATGACCTTTTTCGCTTCGCAGTCAACGGCAGAAGCATATGTTAACTTACTCATTAACTGACAGGCTAAAACGTTTGGCATTTTCCATGTAGATATAATTAGTAACATTCAGGAAATTTTTGGAACGGCAACTAATCGAATTAATTTCCGATAAAAATCTGTCTTTTCTTTTAATTATAAACTTTTTGAGTAGCTGGATGACTGTTGAAGTTTAGACAGTTACTCACCCCTGCATTATATCACACACTACTCTCAATAGTGCGCGACAGACATAAAATTTAATAATTTGTTTTGTCAAGCTCGATCGACATCTCGAACAACTCAAGCCTTCTGGGTCTTTCCACCGGGGCGGATGGCGCTACGCACTTTATATTTCTCCGTAAAAAAAAGTAGGTTTCTGGGTGCCGGGACTCTTACTAAAACTATCGCTTTTATTCGCCTTCCAAGCAAGCTATAGCAATCCTTTCGGTAAACGCGCAACTGGCTTTTTTTTGAATTAACGGATTCAATAAAAAGATGACACATTGTCAAACAAAAAAAAGAGTTCGCACAGGATGGGAGGATTGCTATTTATCTCGCTCGGATTAGCTATTGGTAGTTATTGTTTTTTGATTTTACTAATTACCAACTACTCCTTATTAGCGGTTACTGATTTTGTGCTTTCCTTTCTCGAAGTTTCAGCAATATTTCTGCATGAACTTCGCGGGTTATGGGATAAAAATATGTAATAATCATGCCAGCAATTAAAGCAATTGTGGGCAGCGGCCCGATCGCAACTCGAATGGCGAACATGGCAGAATCCGGCTGTACTGGCGCAGCCTGTCCCTGAATTGTGGCGAGAAATCCAGCTCTTTCTAATGCTTGTCCTACTAACCACAAGCCGAGCGCCAAACCGATTTTTTGCAACAACACCATAAACGAATAGAACACGCCTTCGCGTCTTTCTCCTGTTTGAAGCTCATCGAGTTCAATGACATCCGGTATCATCGACCAAGGTATAAGATAAGCAGTCGAAACTCCGACACCTGCCATGACTGCTAGCAGGTACATCTGGACTACTTGTCCTGGTTGCAGGAAAAATAGTCCGGCTTGTGCGATAATCCACAAACTCATGCCCATAAAATAAACTGCTTTTTTGCCATATCGCTCGCTGACTTTACTCCAAACAGATAACATGGCGAGTGCAGTGCCTTGAACTGCGATCGCAGTTTGGGTAAAAGTTGCGGCAGGCAGTTTCATCCAGTCGATTACAAAGTAGGGCAAAATAGAAGCAGTTAATTGCACTCCCAGCCAAGAACAGAGATAAATTCCAATTACGTACAAAAAAGGGCGATTGTTAAATGCAATCCGCACCTGTTCTCCCACCGGCAAGGAGGTTGAATTGTCGGCTACTGGATTTTCTGACAATTGAGAGAGTACGTGTTTGCGGGTTCCCAAAAAGCACCAGTACAAAGGCAATACTGAGATTACTGCACATAGTGCGCCTAAGATTAAGTATTTTTGGGTGTCATCTTTAACTATTGCAAAGATAATTTGCGCTATAATTAGTGACAAAATGCTGCCGCCGATCGAGAAAGAAAACCGGAAACTGTTAAGGCTAGTGCGTTCGTTGTAGTCTTGGGTTAATTCTGGGGTGAGGGCGGTGTAAGGCAGGTTGACGGCGGTGTAGGCCGTGTTAAACAAAATGCCGATCGCCACATAGTACCAAAATAGTATCGTTGGATCTTTGCTGGGAACAATCCACTGCAACAAGAAGAAAATGCCGAAAGGAATTGCCCCGTATACGATCCAAGGATATCGGCGGCCCCAGCGGTGAGATGTGCGATCGCTCAAAACCCCCACAATCGGGTCATTTATGGCGTCCCAAACCTTGCCGATCAGCAAAATGTTGCTAGCAGTACCCGCAGCCAAACCGGCGACGTTGGTAAAGAAATACATCAGGAAAAATACCAAAACATTCGCAGTAATTGCGGGGCCGAGGTCGCCGGCACCGTAAGCTAATTTTGTTGAAAAACTGAGTTTTTTTGTTTCGGGGTTGTCGGCGGCTGGTTGAGGTCCGGAAGTGTTGCTCATAAACTTTGATTTCGGAATTTTTGGGCAGTCGCAGTGTTTCCAGTAGGAGTATAACTCGCGCTACGCCCTGATACTAAGTTTTTTGTAGCGATCGGGACGACCCTGAAAATTGGGTAATTGGTAATTGATAGGTTGGTGGGGGCAGGTTTACGAGATTATTTGTCTTAAGCAATTATTCTTAGTAAAACCTGCCCCTACTTAAGGAAAAAGTTGCGAAATCTGAACTTCTATTTCGGGAAATGCCAGCATTGACAAAACATCATCTTCATTAAATACTGTTTCTTGTCGGTAGTTTGCCTCGCCCGGTTCGCGAAAAACATAAACTTGTCGCGTGTTAACATCAAGTATCCAATAATCAGTAATTCCCGCCTTAGCATAAGCCGGTGCTTTTCGCTTGCGGTCTGTTTCTAAAGTCGTGTCAGCTATTTCTACTAATAAAAAAATATTGTCCGGTGCGGGATGAAAATCTTGGTACAGCCGGCGGTCGATTTGCACTACAGCAATATCCGGTTCTGGTTCTGAATTTATAGTTAGAGTAACCGGGTCTTGGATGCGAATTAAAGCAAGTCCTGCCAGCAGACTTCTTAGATGGTCGGCTGCACAGAGATTAGTTGCTGCGTGGAGAGGATTTTTTGCACTCCTTGAAATAATTTGCCCGTCAATTAATTCGACTCGTTTATCGGGATTGAGAATGCCTGTTTCGGTCATGCGGCGATATTCCTCTACAGTCCACAAGCGTAAATCTGTTACAGTCATGGCACAATTTCCTTGGGCGATATTATCTATTATCGATTCACATTCTAGTTTTTCTTAAATTACTCGGTCAACAATCTCGATTTAGCTGTAATTGCTCCCACACACCACAAAATGGCATTGACAATTTCCGATCGCTGAATATCTTCTGCGTCTAAAAAACTTGCAAACTCTTCCTCAATATTCAAATGATCGGCAAAATCATAAAGTATGCGCTTGTATTCCGTTGGCATCGGTATTAAAGTAGCTTTCACTAAATCGAAAAGCGCGTTCAAACAGTTGAGGATAGTAGCTGACTCGTCACAATCTTCGGCATCGAGCAAGTACAGCGTTTCCGCAATGTCGCAAATAGCGTCTATTTGTGTGGGTGGCTTTCCCACTTCGCTGACATCGATATTGCACAATTGGAGAGCGTTAATCGCTAGTTCTGGACGGGTAAAAAATACAAGTTGACCGCCGGCTACCAAGGGTGGCTCTTGTTCTCCATAGACAATTAGAGTATATAGATTTGGTATTTCGGTGCTGGGGTCGATCCGGAAACCGAACAGCCACAACAATTTTTCTGTATTTGGGTTCGCTGTTTGCAGTGTTGTTGGGAAAGTTTTTGGTTCTGACATGAATTTTTAATCCCTATAATACGCTCTTAAACTCGGTTTATATACATTTTTTTGGGAGTTGTGATAAATCTACAGAGAAACCGGGTTTATAAGGCAAGAGTGCGTAACCTTTTTCCTATAAATTTTGCTGAATTATGTCGCAGCATTCGGCAACTGTTGCTCTTTCTTCCATTGCGGCCACTAGGGCTTCGTAAGCTGATTTGTGGCTTTCTATCAGGTTTTTGGCTCGCAGCAAACCCCAGTTTTGTTTGAGTTGAATCTCGGAATTGGGACGGCGCAGTTGTGTTAATATTGCACTAATTTTGGTGCGGTCTTCTGCTCCTCCTTCTGCACTGCCGTAAACAAATTTTTCGGCGACTATTCCGGCCATCCACACGGTGCAGTATTGGTCTAAAAGTTGGGCGGAAAGAGTGCCACTTTGGAGTTGAGATGCTAATTGTTCGTCTTCAAATCGGACGCCGCCTTGGGCTGTTTGACCTTGTTTAAATGCTTCCCAAGCGCTGAGGGCGTAGCTGGTTACGGGAATTCCCAAGAGGTGGGCAACTAGGAAGTGTCCGGCTTCGTGGTGAAGGATACGATCGCGCTTTTGTTTGGAAGTTCCCCCCAGCCAATCTAATAAAATAGTACCGCCTTGACCTTGCCATTGGAAACTGTCAAGGGTGGCTAGCCCCAACAGGCAAAAAGTGGCGATCGCAGGTACGGCTTCTGGCAAGTTGAATAGGGGCCCCAACAATATTGAAACGGTGATGGCAAAGATAGAAATAGCGATAATATTCAAAGAAGTGTCTTTCATAATGGGGAATGGGTAACTGGGAATTGGTAATGGGGAATTTGTAATAGAGAATTGGTAATGGGAATTGGTTTTAGAGGTAAACTCAGGTACGATCATCGCGCGATCGGTTTGGCAGCGTCGGGTCGATCGCAGCACCCGGGACTTCCGACAAAAACACCACCTTCCAGTTTGACTGAAAATTGTCCCTCCGAAGCCACTGATATTAAAAAGATATTAAAATAAATCAAAGTCCAGTAAAAGTGTTAGTGGAATCCTTCATGTCAGTTTTGGCAGCGATCGCAGTTTTAGGTATCTTGATTGTCGTTCACGAACTCGGCCACTTCTTGGCGGCGAGACTTCAACACATCCACGTCAACCGCTTCTCCATCGGTTTCGGGCCCATCCTCTGGAAGTACCAAGGCCCGGAAACTGAGTATGCCCTCCGCGCCTTTCCCCTGGGAGGTTTCGTGGGTTTCCCGGACGACGATCCCGAGAGTACAATTCCCCCAAATGACCCGAATTTGCTCAAAAATCGCCCCGTGCTCGATCGGGCGATCGTCATTAGTGCAGGGGTAATTGCCAACTTAATTTTTGCTTATTTCCTGCTGGTGGTGCAATTGACCACTGTCGGCGCTGCACAAATGAACTACCTACCGGGAGTTAAAGTCCCGGAAGTCGCCGCAGAAGTCAGCTCGGCCGCGAAACAAGCGGGAATTCGATCGGGCGACGTTGTTCTGTCTGTTGACGGCAAGGAATTGGGGGCTTCCGCCGAAGCAAGCAAATTATTGGTCGCAGCAATCGAACATAATCCCAACCAACCCCTAGCGTTGGAAATTCAGCGCCAAGAACAAAAATTTGTGGTGACAGTCACTCCTGAACTGTCGCCCGAGGGTAAAGGTCGCATTGGCGTGAAGCTAATTAATAACGGCACTGTCGTGCGGCAGAGAGTCGGAATTGTAGAGGCGTTTAGCAAGGCCGCCACAGAATTTGAGCGGATTGTGGTGCTGACGGTTCAAGGTTTTGGGCAGTTATTTAGCAATTTCAGCCAGACTGCCGACAAGTTGTCCGGGCCTGTGGCGATTGTGGCGATTGGTGCAGGGATTGCCGAATCGGATGCTGCGAGTTTGTTTCAGTATGCTGTGCTAATTAGCATCAATTTGGCTGTGATTAATATCTTGCCTTTACCTGCTTTAGATGGCGGCCAGCTAGCTTTTCTGTTAATAGAAGGACTGCGGGGTACGCCTCTGCCGAACCGCATTCAGGAAAATGTTATGCAGACGGGTTTGGTGTTGTTGCTGGGTTTGGGAGTTTTCTTGATTATTCGCGATACAGCTAATTTGGCTGGGATAGATTTTCGATTTTTGATGCAATAGTAAATGAAGAAAGAGGGAAGAAGGAAGAAGGAAGAAGGAAGAATTATGTCTACTTTTCCGTTTTCCTATTTTTTCCTCTACTTTTTTTGCTACGCAAGCGAGGCAGAGCCTCTGGTTATGGGTTCCCTGGTCGTGCCTGGGAACCAGTTAAAAACAAATAACAAATGACTACTGATTAGTGACTAATGACTAATGACTACTGACTAATGCCTAAAAAGTTAAGTTTAAAACAACGATCGCTCGAAATTCTGATTCGCCTCAAACGCCTCTATCCAGAAGCTCCTTGTACTCTCAACTACGAAACTCCCGTGCAGTTGCTGGTGGCGACGATTCTCTCGGCTCAGTGTACGGACGATCGAGTAAATTTGGTAACGCCGGCTTTGTTTGAGCGTTTTCCCGATGCGGTTGCTTTGGCAAATGCTGATATAGAAGAATTGGAAAGTCTGGTGCGATCGACTGGTTTCTACCGCAATAAGTCTAAAAACATTAAAGGTGCTTGTCAGGCGATCGTCAATAAATTTAACAATCAAGTGCCGCAGCGGATGGAACTGCTGCTAGAATTGCCGGGAGTTGCCCGCAAAACGGCTAATGTCGTTCTCGCTCACGCTTTTGGTATTAATATGGGCGTGACAGTAGACACTCACGTCAAACGTTTGACTCAGCGGTTGGGATTGACCGAACATACCGATCCTACAAGGATCGAGCGGGATTTGATGATATTGTTGCCGCAGCCGGATTGGGAAAATTGGTCGATTCGGTTGGTTTATCACGGCAGGGCAGTTTGTAATGCGAGAAATCCGGTTTGCAATATTTGCGAACTTGCAGATTTGTGTCCTTCTGCTAATATTACGCACGGGTGCGTCAGTGCCGAGGCTAGCAACTAGCATTAAAATATAGAATCTGACGCACCTTACAATTGCTGAAATGAAGAGTTTATAAATGAACTCGATCGGTAGATAGTTTTTTGAGTTTGCTATAATTATTGTCAACAGCTTAATGCTAAGGAAGTAAGTATATGAGTATTGCGATTTCCCTCAGTCCAGAAATAGAGGCACTACTTCGTGAAAAAGCCACTCGGGAAGGACAAGATATTAGCCTTGTTGCTGCCCAATTGCTAACTCGGATATTAGAATGGGAAGCCCGAGACTCTGAAGAAGCTATTGAGGGTATTCAGGAGGGGTTAAATGATTTTGAGTTAGGACGGTTCCGTTCTTTTGATGAATTTGCTAAATCACAGCGCACCAAGTACAGTTTTCCAACAAACTGATGACATATCTCATTGAAAATTATAGCGTTGCAGAAGCACAAGCGGATAGTGCATTCCTGCTATTATCTCAGATGACATCACCACAGAAAGCAAGGGAGTGGTATGAGGGATTGTTGAAGGCGATCGAGTCTTTATCAGCGATGCCAAAACGCTGTCCTATCGCCAGGGAAAATCAATACTTCAGTAAATAAATTAGGCAGTTACTTTACGGTAAAGGGCGCAACTCATACCGCATTCTTTTCACTATTGCCGAAAGTGAAGATGTGTCCGCAGTTCGCATCCTCCACATTCGACACGCTGCACAACAAACTCTTGGCGAGAACCAAGAGTAGTTCCTAGGG
Organism: Microcoleus sp. MON2_D5; assembly: GCF_036701905.1. NCBI lineage: Bacteria > Bacillati > Cyanobacteriota > Cyanophyceae > Oscillatoriales > Microcoleaceae > Microcoleus > Microcoleus sp. MON2_D5. The sequence continues at coordinate 17,790 of NZ_JAUBRM010000028.1, read as the reverse complement.
TGCGTCAGCTCGAATTAGAGCAACTGTCGATCGCACAATATTAGCTGAGGCATCCTGCAAATGATATAAGTTGTTGGGTGTAAATAAAAATATTTAAAACTAAAGTTATCCAAAAAGACAAAAATATAGTAAAATAGTAGATTGTGATTAATCTAAGGATATCAACAGATTATGGCTAAGAAGAGCATGGTCGAGCGCGAGAAAAAGCGCCAGAGACTCGTAGACAAGTACGCCGACAAGCGGGAAGACCTGAAAGACCAGTTTGACCAAGCTAACAATCAGATGGACAAAATGGCGATTCACCGCCAACTGCAACAGCTACCCCGCAGCAGTTCGCGGACTCGCTTGCGGAACCGCTGCTGGGCAACTGGACGGCCCAGAGGTTACTATCGTGACTTCGGACTGTCTCGCAACATGATGCGAGAAATGGCTCACGAAGGTCTTTTGCCCGGTGTTGTGAAGTCTAGCTGGTAGCACGAAGGAAGAAGGAAGAAGGAAGAAGGAAGAAGGAAGGAAGAAGAAAAAAACTCACAATTAATCGGCAGGATTAGGTTTGGGGTTGATTTTTGTTTCAGACTTATGAGTTAAATTTTTCTCCTTCTTGCTTCACTGGCCACAGCATTTATCGATGCCGAGACTTTCGAGTAACAAGTCGCTGACGGCGTTGGCGATCGCAAATTCGCCGTAGAAGCTTTTAGAAAAATCATAGGCCTGCATTTCGGTGACGATCGCAATTACGAGGCTGCCCAAGTCGTTTTCGCCTTCCATACGCTGGCGGACATAGATTTGGGCAGCTCTTTTAGCTATTTGCTGGTTGGCTGCTTCTGGGATAAACTCGGAGTCTAGCCATGCCAGCAGCGTTTGTTGGAGCCATTGGCCTTCTTGTTCGGGGTTTTTCGCGGGCGGTAAGGTAATAGGTTCAATGATTTCAGACATGATTATTCCTAATTGCTAATGTTGACTTTGAAAAGTTAACTGAGAAATGACAACTGATAAATATATGCAATATGATATACCGACAATTATACAAGGATACGCGCAAGGCTATTTCTTGATGGCAAATGACGGCGAGGAAAGTTTGGGGTGGTATTCCAGCCGACAGCGGGCGCTGATTCCCCTGGATGAAAGATTTACCTATCCGAAATCCCTGCGTCGCCAAATCAATCAAAATCGATTTTCGGTGGCTGTAAACCGCGATTTTGGGGCGGTGGTTGAGGGTTGTGCCGATCGCGAAACCACTTGGATTTCTAAGGAGCTCAAGAAGATTTACTGGGGTTTGTATGAGGCCGGTTGGGCTTACAGCTTCGAGACTTGGTGCGGCGACGAATTGGCGGGCGGTATTTTAGGATTGTCGATCGGCGGTGCGTTTATTGGGGAGTCGATGTTTTACCGAATTCCCGAGGGTTCTAAGGTGGCGATGGTGAAGTTAGTGGAGAGATTGCGCGATCGATCTTATCTGCTTTTCGACGCTCAAATGAACAATCCGCACTTGGAAAGATTCGGAGCTTATACTGTTAAGGAAAAACTGTACAATACTCTTTTGCAAGCAGCTTTGAAGCGCCGATGCTCGCTATTTTAACTAACATAGGATTTACGCATGGGATCTCAGAAAACGGGTGTTTTCTACAAATATTGCATCAGAGCCTTTAACTGATGAAACACCCGGTTATGAAGGTTGGTAGGGAGCCCAGAAAGCGGGTTTTTTTCCGAAAACGCTGCATCCGAGCCTTTAACTGATGAAAAACCCGGTTTCTTGATAGCTTGGTAGGGAGTCCAGCACTGTTTTGTTGGGAAAAGGCGATCGCCCCTCGAATATTATATACTGAGAATGTAAGCAACCAGGCGCGGGAGACTCAGACAATGGAGTGGTTAGTATTGTGGGGAGCAACAAACTTGGCTGGGTTTATTTTCAAAGAAGTTTTGCTTAAATTGGCGCAGTCAGCATTAGAAGACCATGTAAAAGATTTTTTTAAAGCCTCTATTAAAGATTTGGTAGGTTTAGCGAAAGAAGAGCCATTGAAAGTTGCTTTCGGGAAAGGAATTACAGAATTTTTATTTATTGTACAGGAAAAACTAGAAGATGCAGAAGATGATGATGCACAAATTGAGCGTCCTCCAATTCTGCAATACCAAGATTCATTAAGCCAGTTCCTGCAAGATAAATCCGTATTAGAAACTTTGGGTCAACCTTTCAGTAAAGCACTAGGAACAACTTCTGCTGCTGATGGAACTTTTTTTGATTGTGGATTACTCGCACGAAAATGGAATGACCTCAATTTACAGCGTTTACCTGATGAGTTCAACTGGCAAAAAGTTGGCAAGCGTTATTCTAGAAAAGTAGAAGCTATCCTTGGGGAGTCGAAGGATTTACGGGAACTTTTAGATTCAGAAAATTTGGCAGTAATTAGAAAAAGTCTCGAACAAAGCCTTCCCATCTCACCAGATTTTGAATTGAGTCGTTATCAAGAAGGACTGATAAAAGCTTACAGCAAACTCAAGCTGGATAGTTTAGATACCAGCGGTTGCCATTACAGCCTGCAATTGTGGAATATATTTGTGCCTCAAAAGGTCAAGGAAGAGAGGAATAGCACAGAACCTCTTCCTTCCGTTTTAGATTTGCTCAACGACGGTCAACAAACTTACAAATATACAGTTATTCTCGGTCGTCCTGGTTCTGGCAAGTCTACTCTAACACAGTTTAAGGCATTAGAATGGGCGAGTGCTCAATCAATCATTTTGTCTTCCAAAGAATTGCCTTTACTCATTGAATTGCGAAATTATATTGAAAATCAAGAAAAATCACCGTGCAGTTTCTTAGAATACCTTCATAAAGGAACGGGAGTTAGCGGCGGTACTCTCAATCAGCACGATTTAGCTGAATGGTTGAAAAATAATCAAACTGTTGTGATGTTTGATGGATTGGATGAGGTGCTGGATGATGCAGTACGGGAAAATGTAGTTACTGATATTATTAATTTTGCTAATGACTATCAGAAAGCCCGAGTTTTAGTCACCTCTCGCATTGTTGGTTACGAACAGCAGGGGCAACGGTTCCGAAATGCTAATTTTCGGGAGTTCATGTTGCAAGACTTAGATATAGAGCACATTAAAATTTTTCTCACTCAATGGCACAAATTGGCTTTTGAAGATTGCCCAGATGAAGGAAATCAAAAACGCGATCGCCTCCTGGTTTCAATTGATAATTCCTCAGCTTTTCGAGAATTAGCCGGAAATCCTTTGCTGCTCACCATGATGGCAATTCTGAACCGATTTGAGGAACTACCAAGAGATAGAGCTACCTTATATGAAAGGGCTTCAGAATTATTGCTACAGCGTTGGGATGGCAGCAAAAACTTGCAAGACAGAAGTCCGTTACCTCCTTTAGTAAATAAATATCTTGATTATACTAGAAAACAGGAAATGTTGCGCTTGGTCGCTCACCAAATGCAATATGGTGCTGACACATTGAAGGCAAATTTAGTCATCAGCCAGGAAGATTTAGACCAGACATTGACTCAATATTTACAACATGAAAAAATTTCTGATCCTGCATTAATAGCTAATTATTTGCGAGAGGCTTTAACAGCGCGAAGTTTTATTTTGTGTTTTCTCGGCGGTGATTCCTATGGATTTGTTCACCGGACTTTTTTGGAATATTTCTGTGCTTGGCATTTTGTAGTTGCTTTTGAGAAAAAACGGAATATTACCATTGAAGAACTGAAACAAGATATTTTTGGTACTCGTTGGCATAATTCATCTTGGCATGAGGTTCTGAGTTTGATTGTCGGGAAACTTGATGTCACGTTTGGTAAAGAAATTATTGAGTATTTGCTAGCTCAAGATGGAGCATCGAAAGATTTTAGTAATCTTTTTCTAGCTGCTAAGTGTTGTGAAGATATGAGGGATTTTCGCCAAGTTCCAGAAACGCAGAATCTGCTCATTGAAAAATTACAATTTGTGGTGGATAGTCACGCTGATGTGAGTGATAATATTCGCAATCAGGCGAGGACAATCATCGGAAAATACCAGCAATAGCCTTTAGCTTAACATTCCTAGGTTGTGCCGCTTAGTGACAACTTAACATTAAACAGAAAGTCTTTTTTGTTTGTATTAAAGTCTAGATCCCCCCTAACCCCCCAAAACACAAGGGGGGGACAAGAAAACATTCCTAGGCACAGCCGAGGAACGAGAATAAATGAGAAAAAGTGTTCTTTTCAGTTTTCTTAAGAGGACTTTAGCTTTGAGACAGGGAATTCATTGCCTCTCGGACTCTCGGACTTATGAAGGGAGATTTGGAGGAGCTAAAATTTGTGGTAAAATAAGACAGAACGAATTAGGCATCCATTATGGATTTGCTAGCAATGTCAGGAATTTCCACAAATACAGTCGGGTTTCTCTACAAAACTCTGCTGGAAAAACTGATGCGCGAAAATCTCGATAATTTCGTTGTCAAACTTTTCTCCACAAATGACGCTCAAATTGCAGACTCAACTCAAGACACCCTCATCCAAGCCTGCCTAGCATCGCTGACACAGTTTTTGCTACTGGTACAGCAAGAGTTGGAAGATGCAGATGCATCAGAAACGAAAGTCATTCAATATACTGACTCTTTAGATCAATTTATTCGCCATCCAGCGGTACTCGCCGAATTGGGAAAGCCTTTTCAAAATGCTGAACTATTCCCAGATAGTCATCAGTTAGCACAGACTTGGGAAACTCTACATCTACTACCGCTACCTGATGAATTTGATTGGAAACAATTAGCTAAACGGTATCGGCGCAAAGCACTCGCACTCGGGCAAAAATCCCTGGCTTTACAAAATTTGCTCGCTGCGCCAAAAGGTTCTGTAACACAGGAAGAAACTGCTGATATTAGTTGGCTGCGGTATCGCGACGCAATTAAAAATAATTACGGTTATCTCAGATTAGATACAGTTGAAACTTCCGGTTACAGCTATCAACTGCAATTGTGGAATATTTTTGTGGCTCAAGATGTGCGGGAAGTTGGCGAAGCACTGCCACAAATTCATGAGTTGCCCAAATCTTATCAACAGCGACTCATTGATAGCCATCAACGAGATCCTGAAGATATTTTATTAGATACAGTTGAAACTTCCCGTTACAGCTATCAACCGCAATTGTGGAATATTTTGGTGGATCGAGATGTGCGGGAAGTTGGCGAAGCACTGCCACAAATTCATGAGTTGCCCAAATCTTATCAACAGCGACTCATTGATAGCCATCAACTAGATCCTGAAGATATTTTACCCGAAAATTGGGAACGCTACAAAAAAGTTTATGCTGAATCAGCTCCTCGTTCTGTACTAGAATTAGTAGAGGATAAACAAAATTACCCCTATTTAGTAATCTTGGGAGATCCGGGTTCTGGGAAGTCGAGTTTAGTTCAGTATCTCGCTCTTCTATGGGCTGAACAACCAGTCCCAAATTTGACTTCGCAGCCGATTCCACTACTGATTGAGTTGCGGAAGTATATGCAAGATTGCAACTCCAAGCAGTGTACGGATTTTCTGGATTTTTTCCATCAAGCTAGCAATTCAATCTGCAATATTGAGCGGGAAGTATTGCAAGCACGGCTAGTTTCGGGCGGCGCTTTTGTGATTTTTGATGGGTTAGATGAAGTCTTCGATCCGCAGCAACGAGAGCAAGCTGTTGGCGAGATTATTAACTTTACCATGAAATATCCCCGCGTGCGAGTGTTGGTGACTTCTCGCATCATTGGTTACAAGCCGCAGCAGCTTCGTGACGCAAAGTTTCGGCACTTCATGCTACAAGATTTGACTGATTCGCAAATTAAAGATTTTCTGCAAAAATGGCATAATTTGACTTTTAATAATCTAAAAGACCGGGCTCAAAAGCAAGAAAGGCTGCGTCGGGCGATTGCTGAATCTCAGGCTATTCGAGAATTGGCGGGAAATCCTTTGTTGTTAACGATGATGGCGATTCTCAATCGCTATCAAGAATTGCCGAGAGATAGAGCAGAGTTGTACCATCAATGTTCGCGAGTTTTGCTGCAACAGTGGGATTTGGATAAAGCTCTCAATGATGAACGTTTTGATGTGGTGATAGACTTCAAAGACAAACAAGCTATGCTGCGGCTAGTGGCGGCGGATATGCAAGCAAATGCTAGGGGTTTAGCTGGAAATTTAATTGCCGCGCCACGATTGCAAGAGATTATTGATGATTATTTGCAAGTTATTAAAATCAAAGATTCTCCCAAGATAGCTAAGTTGATTGTCGAGCAACTACGGACTCGCAATTTTATTTTGTGCTTTTTGGGTGCAGATTATTATGCTTTTGTGCACCGGACTTTTTGGGAATATTTTTGTGCGGCGGATTTTGTTTGGCAATTTGAAAGAGAACGCAAAATAGATCTGGAATATCTCAAAACCAAGGTGTTTGGTAAACACTGGCAAGAGGAGTCTTGGCACGAAGTGCTGCGGCTGATTGCCGGTTCGATTAATGAACTGTTCACAGGGGAAATTATCGAGTATTTAATGACTCAGAACGGGGAAGCGGAAAAGTTTAGGAATCTGTTTTTGGCCACGAAGTGTTTGGATGAAGTGAGGAATAGAAATACTATTGATGGAATTGCTAGTCAATTACGCGATGAAGTTAAAAAGTTAACTAAATACGGAAATCTCACTCGTTCTACATCTCTAGAATATCACAACCTAGTTGATCAAATTCGCAGACAAGCAGTAGCAGCAGTAGCCGCCACTTGGAAAGATGACCCAGAAACCTTACCCATTCTCAAACAATGGGCTCAATCACACGATAATTCGCGTGTGCGAGAAGTAGCAG